>CABRXB010000043.1 GCA_902474785.1 uncultured Eubacteriales bacterium
CGTTTGGCAAATGCCGATGGAACAATGCAGCCGATGGCCGCAGGTCGCTGCAGGCATCGTTGAAAGGGCGGGCTATCAAAACTCTGCTCTGAACAATCACTTTTCCTTTGTGAGACGGCAGCTTACGCACCGGCAAAGCCTGGCGCCTGTCTGCACTCTGGGCGCACGACCAAAGGTTGATGTCATTTCCCTTTTGTGGTCAGTGCGCGGCGGCTCCGCCCAGCCGCCAATTGGTTTTCCCCGTTGCCCTGTCGCCAGAGCCTCCTTCCATTGAGGTTGCTGCCGAGTTCCGACCCCCCTTATTGCCAGAGGGCATCCCGCTGCCCACCGGTTGCTCCCAACCGGTTGAATGGCCCCGCCCCTCCCCCTTGCTCGGTACCAACAAGGGCTTGAGCCCACAAAGCTTTGCTGCAAAAGGCGAGAGGTGAGCAAATGTCATCGACCTCTCGCCTTTTGCACGTCTCTTTTTCATCCATTGCATGGCGATATCCTCCATCGGCCCAAAATCCCGCCGGCCGCGCGCAAGACAAAGGGCCCCTTCACCTTACCCTCTTCATTTTCGGCCGTCAGGCGAAACCCCCTGTCCACGACAATCATCGTCACAGCCACGCACACTCACACCTTCAAACAACAACAAGGCCCCCTGCGCCGACGATTGCCGGCACAGGGGGCTTTTGTACAATGTCCTGTCAACACGCGTCACCATCCAAAAGGCTGTGTGTCGACCTTTGCGCCATACGGCGCTTGAAGGTGGGATCAAAGGCGCCCGTCTCAGCTCACAGCGTCACGATAGGCGACCAAATCCTCCTGCTCCATTCCCAGCGCGGTGACAACCGTGATCTTGCCGGAGGCAATGTCGGCGGCAGCGGCGTCGATGGCCTCTTTGACGTCGGCGGGGACGAGCTCCTCATAGTACTTGTTGTTGGCCAGGCCAACGCAGTTTTCCTCAAGGCCCACATAGGTGGTCTTGCCCATCTCGATGGTGCCGTCCATATAGGCTTTCACCGCATCGTACAGGGAGATATCCACTCTCTTGAGCATGGAGGTGGGGGTGATCTCCGCGCGATCGAGCTGATCGTTTTTCTCAAAGCTCATGCCCTGATCGGAGTCCACGCCGATGACGGTCAATCCAGCCTCTTTGCCGCCCGCGTTGACCGCGGCTTCAAAGACGCCCAGACCTGCCTGGCCAGCGACATTGAAGTTGACGTCGGCGCCGGCCGAGAACTGCACGGCGGCCAGATCCGCAGCCTTGGCGGAGTTGGAGAAGTCGCCCACGAAGGCATGCATGACGGTGATATCGGGGTTGACCGACAGAGCGCCCTGGATGTAGCCCACGATGAAGTCGTTGATAACGGGATTTTCCATGCCGCCCACACAGGCGATCTTGCCTGTCTTGCTCAGGGAGGCGGCCAGCACGCCGGCCAGATACGAACCCTCATTTTGCTTGTACTCGATGCAGTAGACGTTCTTGAATTCGCCGTTGGTCCAGGTGACCGAGCTGTCATACAGGAAGAAGGTCTTCTCGGGATACTGATCGGCGTACTTTTCCAGAATTTCCTGCATCTGCCAGGTGCCGACGATGATGATGTCGTAGTCGGACTCGGCCGCATCAATCAAAGCGGGCTCCCACTTGGTGTTGTCGTAAGACATCTCGATGACGCTGATGTCCACAGCGTCGCCCAGCTCGTCTTTGAGCATGACCATGCCGTTGTTGGCAGAATCAAAGAAGGAGAGGTCTCCAAGCGTTCCGTTGATGAGGCAGGCGATCTTCAGAGGCCCGGTGGTATCGCCGCCACCCTCGCCGCCTTCGCCCTCGGTGCCTTCGTCTGTCTTGTTACAGGCCACCAGAGCAAAAACCATGCACAAACAGAGGATCAGCGCAAGCAGTTTCTTCATGATACTACTCCTTTTTCATTTCAATTTGAATTTTTGACAGCCAAGTTGCCCACTCTTCAAGAAAATGTGATGGGCGATCTCGTTGTCCACCTCATTTTACACTGATTTGCAGTGGATTTCAAGGGATTTCCATGGAAAAAGGAGGAGCGTATATGTGATAAATTTTTGATAAAATACATTTATATTTATCAAACTATGTGGCGCGACAGGTTCTTTGCGACCCCCGCTGCTCGATTTGTCAAAAATTACACGAGTTTTTTGGCCATTTTTTTGGTCCACTGCGCCAGGCCCGAGATGGTCATGCGCTTCATGCCGCGCACATACGTGTCGAGTTGGTCGCCGATGGGATCGAGCCACCTCTGGGGAATGGCGTCCCTGCCGATCATGACGCACAGGGCATTCATGATCTGCGCGGCGTTGCAGTCCACATCCTGCCCGCACATGCCGATGAGGTGGATGGTCTCGTCGAAATCGCCCTCTCCATACCACATGGCCACAATCTGGGCCGCCACGTTGGGGTAGGCGTGCACCCAGTTGTAGGTCTCAAAACGCTTTTCACACAGCGCCCACGCCGCTCTCCACTGTGTGTTCTCGCGGCAGGCGCGCATGGCAAAGTCGGCCACGGCATAATACTCGCTGTCGGCCGGGATGTGGGCCAGCGTGCGTTCCAGAAGACGCTTCACATCGCGCTCGACATAGGCGAGGCTGACCAGCACGGCGTTATAGACCTCGCCGAGCACGCCGTTGTTGTGGTGGGAGATGCACCCGTCGAGAAAGGCGAGGCGGGCCGCAGCGCGCGGGTCGCCGGGGTGCAGCATGCCCACCACGCCCCCGCGCATCTGCGCGCCGATCCACTCCCGATAGGGGTTGTGGAAGGAGCCGCTCTCGGGCGGACGGATGCCGCGGCGCAGATTTTGCAGCGCGATGTCCTCCGCCGACCAACCAAAGGGGATGTGCGCGACCCACAGGCGGCCGATGTCGGCCGCCGTCACGTCGCGGCCATGCTGCTCGACGGCCTGCAGCAACACCAGTTCATAGGTGATGTCGTCGTTGTAGGTGTTGGGCTTGCGCGGGTAGTCGCGCACCTGGCCGAGCGTTTTCACGATGTTGTCGGTGGTGTAGCCCTCCATGGCGGTGCCGAAGGCCCCGCCCACAATCTGGCCCAGCCATCCCGCGTGGGTGCGAGACAGGTAGTCGTCGCTGTCAAGGTCAACGGCTTGTCGGGGTTCGCCCTCCACTGCGGCGCTGTATTGCTCATAGCTCTCGTATACCGGGTAGCTCCAATAGGGGCTGCTCTCGTCTTTGACGGCGTGAAAACAGGCGTCCCAAAGTTCATGCGTGGCGAGGGAGAGCGCCGTCATATCGTCTGCCTTAAGCGCCGCGATGCCGCGCTCGATGATGTCCTGCGCGTCCGGCACCAGGTAGCCCCTGTTTTCCATGGCCTGCACCGCGCCCACGATCACCCGCTCTTTGGCGTAGGAACCGGGCACGGTGGAGTCCCACACCAGACGCAGCCCGGCGTCCTGCGCCGCCTCCTGGCTGCCCATGCTGGCCTCCCAGACGGCCTCGTTGTTGGGGTCGGGGTCACGCTTTGGGGTTTGTGACGCCATGTACTCATGCTCTCTGCGCCATGCTCTCATGGGGATTCCTCCTCAATTGTGTGATATGTTGTCGAAATATAACTTTTTGTATTAAATTTTCCGGAAAGAGCGTGCTTGCCGGCAGGTCATCGCAGCCGCTGCGCTCTCTGACCGTCGCCGGCACGACCTTTTGACAGGCCTTTCTGCCATTGCTCCGCCGGTCTGCAGGCGTTGCGTGCGCCATGCGTGAAGGCTGCCCCGCGGCTGGAGCAGACCATGGGCTGCATATACAGGTTCCATTCTGCGAAGATGTTCTTGGATAGTCAAAGCGCCAAATCCACTTGACTTTATCAGAAAAGGCGCACAACTTTACAGAAGTCCCGTGCACAGATCATTCCCCGGCTGGGGTTCGCATGTCGCCTGCGTGGTCGCCCACTGCGCATCGAGAGTCAACGTTTCGCCCCTCTTTTCAAGCTGTGGCAAGCGCCGCCATCTCGAAACTACATCGCCAGCCCGCTGCATCCTTACGCAACGTCAGCCAAAGGGCTTGCAGCGGCCATGGCGTCAATCGCCATGCGCTCGCAGCAAGAAAGCAGCCATGCTCATTGCAGCCATGCAGCTTAATGCAAGCTCTATGCGCCCTATTTGCACGCCAACATGCGCAAAGGCAGACAAAGCTCCTGCGCAGCGCATAGGCGTCAATGCGAATCGGCCCGGTTTCCTAAGCGGCCTTTCAGCTCACAAAAACCCCTTCTTGTTCCAGGGCCGCCTCTGTGTCTCAAAACCCGGCCCCTGTATGCGAAAGCCACTATCCTCTGCAATAGGCCGCCGCAATGTCGGCCGCCACAGCACAGTTGTTGTAGACAAGCTGCTTGTTGGCAAACAGGCTCTTGTTGCCGGTCTTCTCATGCAGGTAGGCCAGCAAAAAGGGCGTGATGCGTTTTCCCGTGATCCCCTGCTCTTCACAGGCCGCAAGCGCCTGCTCGATCATGGCGTCGATGTAGGTTTTGTCCATCTCATATTCCTGCGGGATGGGATTTGCGATGACAACGCCGCCCGCAAGCCCCATCTCCCACTTGGCCTTCAGGATGCGCGCCGCCTGCTCGGGGCTGTCGATCGCGCAGTCCACCCCATGCCCGCTGTCCCTCGTGTAAAAGGCGGGAAAGCGATCGGTTTGATAGCCCAGCACCGGCACGCCAAAGGTCTCAAGGTATTCCAGCGTGAGCGGGATGTCGAGAATGGATTTCGCCCCGGCGCACACCACGGCGACCGACGTTTTGGCGAGCTCCTGCAGGTCGGCCGAGATGTCAAAGCTGTGCGGTGCGCCGCGGTGGACGCCGCCGATGCCGCCCGTTGCAAAGAGCGCAATGCCCGCCATCGCAGCGCCGATCATGGTGGTGGTCACCGTGGTCGCGCCGTCGCCTCCCAGCGCCAGCAGCGTGGGCAGGTCGCGGCGGGAGGCTTTGGGAATGTCGCCGCCGCGCCCCATGTATTCCAGTTCCTCCTCGTTGAGACCCACTTTGATGCGCCCTTTGATGACCGCTATGGTGGCGGGAATGGCGCCGTGCGCGCGGATGGTGGCCTCGCTGGTGCGCGCGGAATCCACGTTTTCGGGATAGGGCATCCCGTGCGAGATGATGGTGGACTCAAGCGCCACCACCGGTTCCCCGTTTTTGACGGCGCTCGCCACCTCGCCCGACAGATCAAGATAACTTGACAAATTCATATGGCTCTCTCCTTTTTCTCCAAGCGTTCGCGCTTTACAGCCAGCGCATCACAGCCTCCACGCTCATGTCGGGGCTGGTGGTCGACATGCTGCTCAGGGTGACGGCGGAGGCGGCTGTGGCAAAACGCGCCGTCTCCTCCACCGTCATGCCGCGCAGCTCTCCGAAAATCGCGCCCGCCATGAACGCGTCTCCCGCGCCCGACGCGCCGCGCACCGTGACGGGCAGGGCGGGCAGATGTCCATAGGCGCCGCCGCGCTGCGCAAAGGCCACGCCGTTTTTACCCAGCGTGATATAGCAGCGCGTCTGCCCTCTTTGCACAAACTCTCTTGCAAGCTCGGCCGCCTGCTGCGGCGTGGGCTCGCCGCCCGTTTTGTCGCCGACCAGCCGCATGGCCTCGTGCCCGTTCATCTTGACGGTGTGGAAAAAGGGGAGCAGCCCCTCCACATTGTCACACCGCCTGATGGAGACCGGGTCCAAAAACAGCTTTTTGTGCCCCATTTCCCTGGTCAGCCAGGAGAGCGGGTCGTGCAGCAGGCCCGCGTCGGCCACCAGGATTTCAGCCTGCTCGAGCATATCCCTTTTCCCTTTGAGAAAGGTCGAGGTCAGCAGCTTGTCGGTGATCGACATGTCGCAAACCGCAACATCCATCTCACCCGCGTCGTCGAGCACGGCCATATAAAAGGAGGAGGGCATCGTCACATCGACGGCGCAGTAGCTGTAGCCCACGCCTGCGGCGCGGCAGGATTCAATGATGATGCGCTGCAGTCCGTCGCCGCCCAGCGCCGAGAGCAGCTCCACCCCCACGCCCAGCCGCGCCAGATTTTCAGCGATGTTGCGTGCAACGCCCCCTGCACAGAGCTCCACATGCCCGGGATTGGACTCCTCGCGCAGCAGCGCCGCAGCGCAGTAGCCATTGATATCGATGTTGGCGGCGCCGATGGCGACCACATTGGAAAGTTTCATGGCAATGCTCCCCTCTTTGATTCGTTTCTCTTCAAACGTCTTGCCGTTTGCGGTCCATCGCTCCTTGCAAGACGGCATCCCTTTGTTATGCTCCAAGTAAGTAGCGCGTCACCTCGTCGGGCGTTTTGGCCAACAGCAGCGGGCGGTAGGCAGAAAGTTCTTCGAATCCGCCAAAGCCCCACAACACGCCGATGGCGGAAATGCCGCACAGCTTTGCCCCCTCCATGTCGTGCAGGCGGTCGCCCACGATGACGGTGCGCGACCGGTCCAACCCCTCAAAGTGGGCCAGCGCCAGCTCGATCACGTCGCGTTTGGACTTGACCCGTCCATCGCCCGAGGCGCCCTCGATCACATCAAAATAGGCGTCTAGCTCAAAGTGGGAGAGGATGTCAAGCGAGGTGTTTTTGGGCTTGGAGGTCGAAACCGCCAGGCGCAGGCCCCCGGCCTTCAGCGCGCCCAGCATCTCGTGGATGCCGGGATAGACCTCGTTTTCATACAATCCCACCGTGGTGTAGCGCGCACGGTAGTGGGCAATGGCCTCGTCCACCTGGCGCGCCGGCAGATACTGTGAAAAACATTCGTCGAGCGGGGGCCCGATGAAGCGAAACAGGTTTTCCAGCGGCTGCTCAACGCCGTAGTGTGCAAGCGTCATCTGGATGGTGGTGGTGATGCCAACCGAGGAGTCGGTCAACGTTCCGTCCAGGTCAAACAGGATGGTGTCAAATTGTCTCATAAGCTCTCCCTTTGCGTTTTCTATCATGTCCCTTTGCGGGGTTCTTTCCATCAAGTCTATGCAAGCCGATGCCCGCACATCAGCCGCACCTTCTGCAGTCGGCCTCGCGTGCGGGCGGCTGGGGGCCTTACAGACGCCTCTTTGCCGCGAGGCCGACCCTTGGGGCGCGCCATATCAACGACCTGCCCTTTGTGACGCTCCTTTGAATGAAGGGGTTGCTGGTAAACCCAGCAAGGCCCGCCCGCCGAGGGTCGCTCTGTAAAAATGTCTGTAGACTCGCTGCGCATGCCAAAGCACATGGGGCGTCTAGGGGCGTTGCGCGCAGTCTTTTTGGGCTTTCAGGGCCGGCGTTACCCGAATGCAGTCCGGCCGATATGCCAAGGTGCTTTGAAGAGCGGGCGTTTTGGCAGGCCCATTTTCCCGCGGGACGCCGGCGGCCCGATCTCGTCGCGCGACAGCCGGCCGCAAGCCCACAAGGGCCCCGCTGCACGGCGCCCTGCATGCCGGACGCTTGCCCGGCAAGGCGTCGACAGCAGGCATTTCAAACGCCGCGACCTGTCCTCATCTGTTGAGACCCCGCGCGCTTTAAAAAGCTTCCCTCCATGCAGCGCACGCCACAACCCACACCAAATTGCCATTGGTCAGGCGATCCCTCCGCCGTATACCGCATGGGCGCCCTCAACCAGAGCGCCCTTAACTCTGCGTCTCACGGGAAAATTCCCCTGCGCCGACTTTTTGCTGCTGATCTGTGCGGCAGACTGTGAACGCTCCCCTTGCGGTTCGTTTTCAGTCGCGCTGTGGCAAAGCCTGCGGCAAAACGGCAAAGGCGTGCAAGGCGATTGTTCGCCCTGCGCTGCACTGCGCTGCGAGATCCCACCGGCTGTTGCTCTCTTGCGGACAAGCTCTATTCTCTGCCGGCCTCGGTGAGACGGATGGTCACGTCAAACTCCTGTCCGTCGCGCCAGACCGTGAGCACCACGCTGTCGCCCGCCTTGTGCGTCTCCTTGATCCGGTTGAACTCAGCCATGCTCGTGATGGTCTCGCCGTCGATCCCCACCAC
>CABRXB010000044.1 GCA_902474785.1 uncultured Eubacteriales bacterium
GCATACAGCAGCTGCACCTTGGGGTCGTGATCCCCTTGCGCAAATTCATTGAGAATGGGCATGGCCTTGAAGAGCAGCGCCGCAGAGTCGAGCGCCCCGCCGCCAAAGTCGAGATCAGGCGCCGGGCAGAGGTCGGGACAGGGCGTCGGGGGTGGGGGCGGAGGCGGAGGCGGACAGGGGGGGTGCTCGTGCTTATTGTGCCCATCCGGTCGGTCACGTCCGCTTCGCGCGCGCTCCTTTTTGTCCTCCCTGCCGCCATGCCCCTCGCGGCGATGCTCCGGTTCACAGGGGTCGCATGCCGGCGGCGGGGGCGGAGCATCCCCCATCATGCCGCCCAGCATGGAGGCGATACGGCTGAGTTTGTCGGCGTTTTCCGGATCTCCCAGCAGCCCGGATAAGAGATCGCTCATGTCGGCCAAGGGTCAGCCCCCCAGTGTGCCTTTGAGTTTTTGCAGGTTCTCGGGGGTGAGCAGGCTGCGCAACCGCTCGGGATTTTTCATCAGACTTTCCAGTCGCGCCAGATCCCGTTCGCTGAGCCCTTTGAGCATCCCTTCAAGCTGCTGCGGATTGCCGAGCTTTTTCACGGCTGCCGCCGCGTCGCCGCCCAGTCCCTGCTCAAGCTGCTGCATCATGCGCTGCAGGTCGGCCCCCTGCCCGCTTTGTCCACCCGCAGGGGCTGTCTTCTCCTGCTGCTGCGCCGCCATCTCCTCACTTCTCTGCTGTTGCTGTCCATATGCCCCCTGCTCCCGATCTGATCTGCGATTTCGCACACAAACCCACTCCTTTCCAAAAATCCATCCAAAAACATTCGTCTGGGTCATCTTATGCGACGGCGCCCTCCTTCGTGACGAAAAAGCACGTCCTTTCGCGCTCTTTTTTGGTCAATACTTCCACTTGCTCTTTTTGGCCAGATTTGTTACACTTGTATCTATATCAAAAACATTTGTGTTTTCATCAAAAACATATACACGAGGAGGCCCCTATGAAGATCGCACTGCTTGGCTTTGGCGTGGTGGGTCGCGGCGTATACGACATCTGTCAGACGCTGCCGCACCTGACGGTGACGCGCATTTTGCGTCGCCCCGGCTCCCCAAAGGAGCTGCCCATTGTCACCGACCGCTTTGAGGACATTGTCAACGACCCTTCCATCGACTGCGTGGTGGAGGCCATGGGCGGCCTGCACCCAGCCAGAGAATATCTGCTTGCATGCATGGCGGCCGGCAAGCAGGTTGTGACCTCCAACAAAGCGGTGCTTGCGGCCTTTTACGACGAGCTCGTCGATGCGGCGCGCAGGGCTGGCGTGGCGCTGGGCTGCGAGGCGTGCGTTGCGGGCGGCGTCCCCTTTCTGGCCGCTTTGAAAAAGGCGGCGCGCGTCGAACCGCTTTCGGGCTTTTCCGGCATTTTAAACGGCACCACCAACTACATTTTGAGCCGCATGGTGGAGGAGGGGGCCGACTTTGATGAGGTCTTACGCGCCGCGCAGGAGCTTGGCTATGCCGAGGCAGACCCCAGCGCCGACATCGACGGGCTCGACGTGCAAAACAAGGCCATCATCGCCTGCGGCATGGCCTTTTCCTTTGCGCCCGCCCATGATCAGGCGCCCACCTTTGGCATCCGCTCGATTTGCGGGCAGGATGTCGCTGACATTCTCTCCATGGGGCGCGTGCCAAAACTTTTGGCCATGGCGCGGCGCGAGGGCGACGCCCTGTGCTGCACGGTGGAGCCCGTGCTGGTGGAAAAAGGCTCGCTCGAGGCCGCCGTCTCCCTGAACTACAACCTGGGCGCGCTGGAAGCCGCCGGCATCGGCGCGCTCAAGTTCTACGGTCAGGGCGCCGGCGCGCTGCCCACCGGCAACGCCGTGGTACAGGATGTGCTCGACATTGCGGCGGGCTCCAGAGAAACCCCGCCGTGTGAAGGCGGCGCGCTGCACGCCGACCTCTCGCTGCTGCACGCACGCTGGTGGCTGCGCCTGTCGGCGCGGGCGGCGGACGCAGCAAGGGCGGCGCTGGGCGACGATTGCGGCGAGGTGCGGCAACGTGGGGAAAGTGTGGTGCTTGAAACCAAAGAGCTGCCGGCCGACCGCTTCTATGCGCTGCGCGATCAGCTTCTCACCCTGGATGAAAGCCTGTTTTGCGCGCGCTTTGCGTGAGAGCGGGCCCTGCCCGCTTTGGAGCGGCTCCCACTTCGGCTGTATTGGCGACGCCGTATCTGTTTTGCTTTTCGCTGCGCGGCGCACACTGAATTGAAATCCCTTGCCGCGCGCTTTGCGCAGAGCGGCAAACAGCTGTTTTGCCCGGTGGCGCACAGCCTTCAATCAAGCCCTACTCGCGGCGCTTTGTAAAACCGCTCGCTTGCAGCGCCGCAGCACACAGTTTCCCGCTTTCTGAATGGATCCCCATGGCTGCTCCATTTTGCGAAGGCAACATCTATGCGTCTTGTCCTGTGGCACGCCGCTGGATTGAGAAACATTTGACGCAAACGCTTGATGCGACCACTTTTGCTAACCCGTTTTGGCGATACGATGTAACGTTTAACGCTTGCTCTGAAACAACGCCTCTTGCCCTGCGTTTCGCGGGGTGGCCTTTGGCCGCCCTTTGGCAATGCGGTATGGCAGTTGTCATCGAAAAGTTTCACTTGCCGCGCGCTTTGGCGTGAGATCGCTCCCCTGTTTTGCTCCCGGGTGTGATTGAAACGCTGCGCCTGCGCAGATACGCCCCACAGTCACCCTAGAAAACACGCTTTATCAAAAGGAGAATCTTTCATCATGCTCAAGGTTGCCAAATTCGGCGGCTCCTCTCTGGCCGACGCCGCCCAGTTCCAGAAGGTCAAATCCATCGTCTCATCCGACCCTGCGCGCAGGCTCATCGTGGTTTCCGCCTCTGGCAAGCGCCACAAGGACGACAACAAGATCACCGATCTGCTCTATCTGTGCCATGCGCACCTGCAATACTCCGTCTCCTGCGAGCAGGTCTTCTCCATGATCGAGACGCGCTACCTCGACATCAAGCGCGAACTCGATCTTCAGGTGGACATCGAGCGCGACTTTGCGAGGCTGCGCCAAAAGCTCGACAAGAGCCTCTCGGTCGACGAGCTGGTTTCGCGCGGGGAGTATCTCACGGCGCGCATGATGGCCGAATATCTCGGCTACGACTTTGTCGACGCCGCCGCGCTCGTCTGCTTCGACTACGACGGCAAGCTCAACATCGACAAGACCTATGAGGCCATCCGCGAGGCGCTTGCCGTCCATGAGCGCATCGTCATGCCCGGGTTTTACGGCAGCCTTCCCAGCGGACGCATCAAGGTGCTTTCCCGCGGGGGCAGCGACATCAGCGGGGCGCTGCTGGCGGCGGCGGCCGGGGCCGACATCTACGAGAACTGGACCGATGTGTCGGGCATTCTCATGGCCGACCCGCGCATCATCGACAACCCCCGCCGCATCGACACCATCACCTACCCCGAGCTGCGCGAGATGGCCTATATGGGTGCAAACGTGCTGCACGAGGGCGCGATCTACCCCGTCAAGGACGCCGGCATCCCCATCAACATCCGCAACACCAACGCCCCCGACGACCCCGGCACCATCATCTGCGACGAGGAGAGCGCCATGCCGGTGCAGGACGACCCCCTCATCACAGGTCTGACCGGGAAAAAGAATTTCACGGTCGTCACGGTCTCCAAAAATCAGCAGGAGGACAATTTGGGCATCATCCGTCGGACGCTCGAGATCTTTGAAAAGTACCGCGTTGAGGTGGAGCACATCCCCTCGGGCATCGACAGTTTCTCGGTTGTCGTGGCTTCCGATCAGGTGGAGAGCTGCATCTACGACATCGTGGGCGAAATCCGCGCCGTCTGCCGGCCGGCCGACATCCGCGTGATCGACTCCATGGCCCTTGTCGCCGTGGTCGGACGCGGCATGTCCTACCGTCCCGGCGTGTCGGGCCGCCTGTTTGCCGCCCTCGGCGACGCGCAGGTCAACATCCGCATGATCGCGCAGGGCAGCGACGAGCTCAACATCATCGTGGGTGTGGAAAACAAGGACTTTGAAAGGGCCCTGCGCATCATCTTCCAGAATTTTGTGCAGCAGTGACATCAAGAAGAAGAACGCTTTGAAGCGCGTGTCATGATACAGGGCTTTGGCTGAAGGCGGGACTCTTTTGACCGCCGGCCAAGGGCGCGATCTCTGGCGCGCCCCGCCTTTCTCCCCGGCGCGGTGCGTACGGTTTCCACAACATGGGCGTGTCGCGCGCCCACGCAGGAGGGCCCGGTTGGGCGTTTGCCCGGGCGGGGTGCGGTTCGATTTATATTGAGGCGCAAGATGCCCGCAACCCCCGCAAGCTTGCACTTGATGCGGCCCCCGATGCCTGCCCGGAGCGCCTCGCACAAGCGGGCCAGACAATTCCCCTTGAAAGAGCGGGCGGGCGCCCGGGCGTACATGGGCGGCAGACATCGCCTTGCGACAGGCCGAGCGGCAGACCTCTCGACACATAACCCCTTAGCGCCTGGCGCAGATGCAGCCGCCCGACTGCGCCGAATCAAAGAAGGCGCTGCGCGCCTGCGCATCGCTCCCGCCATCCGCCCGGCCTGCCTGATTTGCCAGCGCCCTTCCCCCCGGATTTTACCCAAGGCATTGCCATCAAACAGAACATCACAAAAAACCAAGCCAACATCAAATGCATCAAGGAGGGTTTTCCATGAGAGAATACCGCGTGGCGATTTTAGGCGCGACCGGAGCGGTCGGCCGCGAGATGATGAAAATTTTGGAAGAGCGCGAATTTCCCATCAGCGAACTGCGTCTTTTGGCCTCCGCGCGCAGCGCAGGGCTTCGCCTGCCCTTTCGCGGGGAGGAAGTTGCGATTGTCGAGGCCACGCCGCAGGCCTTTGCAGGGTGTGATATCGTGCTGGGCGCTGTGGAAAACGACGTGGCCGAGCAACTGCTGCCCCATGCGGTTGCCCAGGGCGCCGTTGTGATCGACAACTCGAGCGCCTATCGTCTTGACCCCGAAGTGCCGCTCGTGGTGCCGGAGGTCAACCCGCAGGACATCGCCTGGCACAAGGGCCTGATCGCCAACCCCAACTGCACCACCATCATCACGGCCACGGCTGTGTCCGGCATCCACCGCCTCTCCCCCATTCAAAAGATGGTGGCTTCCACCTACCAGGCGGTATCGGGCGCCGGCGTGGGCGGTATGCGAGAGCTCGAGCAGCAGGTGGCGGCCCGCTTCAAGGGGGAGGAGATCTCCTGCGCCACCTTCCCCTACCAGATCGCCTACAACCTCATCCCGCAGATCGGCTCGTTTGACGCGCAGGGCTACAGCAGCGAGGAGATGAAGCTGCAAAACGAGGGGCGCAAGATTTTGCACGCCGATCAGATGCGCGTCACCTGCACCTGTGTCCGCGTGCCGGTCCTGCGGTCGCATTCGGTGTCGGTCTCGATTGAGACGCAGCAGCCGCTTTCGCTTGAGCAGGTGCGCGACGCCGTCGCACAGTCGCCCGGCTGCCTGCTGGTGGACGACCCTGCAAACAAACGCTACCCCATGCCGCTCGACACCACAGATCAGGATCTGGTGTATGTCGGGCGCATCCGCCGCGATCTGACCAGCGACACCGGCGGCATCGCGCTGTGGTGCTGCGGCGACCAGATTCGCAAGGGCGCCGCCACCAACGCCGTGCAGATCGCCCAGCTCGCGCAGTAACGAAAACAAAAAAGCGGCCTCCCCTCTGTCGGCTTCTGGCCGAGGGGCGGTCGCTTTTCTTTCCCCTGTCTTTGTGGTACAATGGTTTCACTGTAAAGCTTTGGGACGATTGGGCCGAGCGCCCAGCTTTTTGCCCACACCGGGCATGCCAAGCGATTTGCCTTTCACATCTCACGGCACTAAGCAATCTTCGATACCCGACCGACCTGCCAAGCAGGTGCCCGATGAGCAGAAAGGCGGCCCGCGGCCGCGGCAAGGTGGTCAGCATAGGCGCGCGACCCGGGATGGGGCCGCGAGCCGGTTTTCACACGGGGCCATAGGCCCTGCGATCCGGAGCGCCGCAGGGCTTTCACATCCGACACAGGAGCGAAGTGGCGACGGGCCCTTGGCACCGCGACCCGAAGCCGCCGCCGGGCCATCGCAACCCGGCTTGGGCGCGAGAGTCGACGGGGCTTTGGCGCGTCGACCAGAGCCTGCGGGCAGGCTTTCGCACCTGACACGGGCGCGGGAGGCGATGGGCCTTTGGCCCCGTCGACCAGAGCCTGCGGGCGGGCTTTCACATCCGACACGAGGGCGAGAGGCGACGGGGCTTTGGTGCCGCGTCCAGAGCCCCACAGGGCTATCGCACCTGGCTTAGGTGCGGGAGGCAACGGGCTTTTGGCCCCGCGACCCGGGATGCCGCCGCAGGCCGGATTTCGCAAACCGGCTTGGGCGCGGGAGACGACGGGCCTTTGGCCCGTCGACCAGAGCCTGCGGGCGGGCTTTCACACCCGACACGGCCGCGGCTAGATGGTCAGGCCATAGCCCCGTCGACTTAGGATGGCCGCAGGCCGGCTATCGTACCCGGCTTGGGCGCGAGAGGCGACGGGCCATAGGCCCGTCGACCAGAGCCTGCGGGCGGGCTTTTATAACCCGCCCCCAAGTCTTACAACAGGCCGCCCATCCCATGACCCGGTGCACGACGCCCCGGCTGCGTCTGCGATGAACGAGCCGCGTTGACCACATGCAGGTCGCGTTGATCCCAGACGGCTCGAGGGCCCCGTTGATTTTGACACAGGAGGGAGAATTTCCATGGAATTTGCAGATCGGTTGATTCGGCTTTGTTCGCGTGAAGCGGGGCTCACCGCTCTGCTTGGCCTGCCTGCGCAGGGCGGCGCGCTCCCCTTTTGGCTGCTGTGCACCGAAAAGAGTTTTGCCGCCATGCCGCAAACCCTGCCCCGCCTGGCTGCGGCGGCCGGCCCGCTTGTCACCTGCGCCCCCGAGGGGGACGGACTGCTGTGCCTCTATGAGGAACAGCCCCGCCTTGTGCTGCTGCACCCCGTGCCTTCCAAGCGTTACGTCCACACAACGGACGCCTCTTTGCTGTGGGAGTGGCGCGGCGAGGTCAGCGAGGCGCTTCACAACCCGCCCGCCGCCCCGCGCCTTCTCCAAAAGGTCGAGGCCGTCATCTGGCTGCTGCTGGCGCGCGCCACGCTCCTGGCGGAAGACGGCTGCCTGCTCGAAGCCGCGGCGCTTACGACCGAGATCCGCAGGCGCTGCCTGCTGCCGCTGCTTGAGACCGTCAACAACCGCTATTCCGGCAGCGAGCTGTATCGGGCCGGCAACTACGCCGACCAGCTCGCGCTCACCCACCCCGCCGCCGACAAAGAGAGCGTCAAAGACGCGCTCGAAGCCGCCAGGCAAATCTATTTCGCGCTGCGCTATGAGCTGGCCGACGAGGAGTTCTCCCGCCTTGAGCCTCTCGAGCTCGAGGTCACCCGGATGCTGGAGCTCTAAACGGCCGGCCGCCCTGTTCCCCGCAGCCAAGAACGATTGCGCCGGCTCTCGCTTGACCCACCGCTTTATCCTCTGTTTCCTGTCGCGCATAACACGCCGCAGACCTGCGCCGCCCGACCTGGCAGCATCTGTTCCCTCTGTGTTGCCCACGGTCGGGTTTTGTACGGCCTGTTTGTCGCTTTTTACTTATCGTGTGATTATAGTACAGCGTCTTTAAGTCTCAGGTTGATGATCTTGAGGCCCTTGCGAATGCTCAGAAGAACCGTATACCACACGCCTCCAACCTTTCTGTTCAAATAACACAGACAAACGCTGCTGTTGTTTACAAGGCAGCGGTTGCGCGTGGTTTCTCCCAGCTGCGAAAAACCGGGAGCCTGACGCCGTGCGTGAGCAAA
>CABRXB010000045.1 GCA_902474785.1 uncultured Eubacteriales bacterium
CCCCTCGGCCATCTTCCCGGTGGACACCACGTCGTCGCCGGGGTGCGGCGCATCTCTGCGATCGGTCAGCAAAATCATCGCATAGCCATCTCCCACCTCGGTGACATGGCCCTCTCCGCGCGCAAAGACCATCACGGCCTCTCCGACCGATACGCCGCGCATTCCGGCGACCTTGGCTTCCCACTGGTTGGTCTCGGAGATTTTTCCGCCGCGCTCGGGGTATTTCTTGTGAAAAATGGTAAACAGTTTCTTTTCAACATCCTCATCCAGATAGCTAGGCATGAACAACATCCCTCTTTCGTTCTAGTTTATAAGGACATCGGCAGGCTTGCCGACATCAAGGTATAGTGTAGCAAAGGTTTTGCTTTGTTGTCAACCGGCCCAATAGCGGTTGCCGAAATTCATGAGCATCTGGGCCACCTGTGCGCGTGTGGCATTTGCCCTGGCGTCGATCTTGCCGGTCTCGCTGAAGAAGACGCCGCTGCCAACGGCCCACTTCACGGCGTCTGTCGCATAGTCGGACAGCGCGTCCTTGTCGGCATAGGCCGACAGATCGTCGGTGCTCGAGACGTCATACCCCTGAGATTTGGCATAGCGGTAGAGGATGGCGATGAGCTGCTCTCTGGTGATGGAATCGCCCGGGGCAAAGAGGTTGTCGCCCATGCCGTTGACAAGGCCCACGCCGGACGCCCAGCGCACGCCGGCCTCATAGTAGGCGTCCTGCGGCACATCGGCAAAGCTCTCGCCGGCGCCCTGCGGCTCGTCTTCCAGCCGGTGCATCACCGTGACAAGCATGCCGCGCGTCATGGCCGCATCGGGCGCGAATTCCGTCTCGCTGACGCCCAAAAAGAGGTTGCGCGCCGTCACAAAGGCCACGGCATCGCTGCTCCAGTGGTTTTTGGTATCGGTGAAGCTCTTGCCCAGCTCGGCGGCCGAGAGCCCCGTGATGTCGCCGCCCGGCACGCTGATCTTGCCGCCGCGCACCAGCGACTTGCGCACCACGACCTGCCGGTTGTCCTGCGTGCGCAGGGCGACCATGCCGGGCGTCGCCGCCTCCTGCCCACCCGCGACAATCGTATAGATGGCGACCATGACAGGGCTGTTTTCCATACCGTCCTGAAGGGCGATGGCCTTGATCGTGGTGGTCTGCGAAACCGTGATGGGCCCGGCGTAGAGAATGGAAGCCTTGGTCGGGGTGGTTCCGTCTGTCGTATAGTGGATGTTGGCGCCTTCGGTCTCACAGGTCAGCGTGACCGTCACGTTGCCGTCGTATCCGCCGGCGGCCGGCGTTGCGATGGGCATGATGGCCTGCTCCATGAGCGAGGGGTAGCTGCTTTGCGCCGTGCTCAACTTCCAGCGAAAACAGGTCTGCCGTCCATAGGCCAGCACCCAGGCGTTGAGCGCCTCTGTGAGCTCGGTGTAAACCGCGCCGCCGACAGACTGCCCCATGTAAACGCCGTTTGCCCCGGTGGGTGACCAGAGCGAGCGGCTGTAGTCAAAGGCGCTGCAATTGTTGGTCTGCACCGTGTTGTAGTCATAGCCCACGGCGTCGGTCATCCCAGCGGCAGGCGCGCTTGAAATGTCGTTTAACCAATAGCTGTTTTGCAAAATGCCGTCGGCCTTTTGGCCAACGAGTCCGCCGGCTCTGCCGATGCCCTCTGCACGGCCGGTGCTGTAGCAGTTGTAGATGGCCGTCCCGTAGACCGCCGTGCCCACAATGCCGCCCATGTCGCCCGAGCCGCCGATCTCCGCATGGTTTGCGCAGTTGCGCACTGTGGTGTTGCCGGCCATGCCGACAATGCCGCCCATGCCGCCCGAGCCCGTGACCGTCCCGCTGTTTTCACAGTTCTGGATGGTCGAGGTGACAATACTCGCCCCCACGATGCCGCCCGAATTGCTGCTGCCGATCACGCGGCCCGTGTTCTTGCAGTTTTCCACGACGGAATCGAGTGCGCCGGTGGGGTGGATGCCGGCGATACCGCCGGCCTTGTGGCCATTGATTTCCCCCTCGTTGGCGCAGCCGCGCACTGTGCCGTAGTTGGCGCTGACAATGCCGCCGGCAGCCGAGGTCTTGTCACTGTTGGAGAGATCGCCCTTGTTGACGCAGTGCTCCACGAGACCGTAGTTGTAAACGGCGACGCCGCCCACATAGCCCTCGGTCTCAAGGTCGGAATTCACCGTCAACTGGCGCACAACGCCGTTTTTACCGATACAGCCGAACAGCCCCGAAGCACCCGACAGCCCCGATATGGTATGGCCCTGCCCGTCAAATAGACCGTTGAAGGGGGTCGAGGTCGCATACGGGTAGGCATAGGTGCCAATGGCGGTAAAGGCCTTGCCCGAACCGTCGAGATCGGCCGTCAGATAGATGCGGCAGCCGTCAAAATCAACGCCCGCTCCCACAAGCTGCGAGAGCTTGTCAAGGCCCGCGCGGTCGCGTACCACGTAATTGGTCTGCGGCGACAGCGCGCTGCTCTCGGTCAGCGTGGCCACATCGGTTCCTGAGACAACGGCAGCCGACGCCGCCACGGGCAGCGCCGCTGCCAGCGAGAGCGCCATGGCCAGCACAATCAGGCCTGACATCAGTTTTTTCCTCATGTTCATTCCTCCATTTTAACCCTTTTGAACAGGGCGGCGCGGGGCGATGGATTGTACCGCTCTCTCCGCGCCCCTTGCAGACGAGATCGGTCTGGCACGCGCTTTCATCCCCATCGTGCCCTGGGGCATTTGTTTCTGTATCCCACAAATCAAGGGCGGTTTGCACAGGTTTCGCTCTTCCCGGATGTCAATGCGGGCCTTTTTCAATCGGCACAGTCGGGCTCAAACACTCTTTCGCTTTCAGCGGCCCCATTTCCCCTTGCTTTGGAATCCAAACTGCGTTTCCACTTGGAAGCCGCCGGTATCACCAGCCCGCCCGCCAAATTGCCAAGCGAGGCAAGCAGCACCACGCGCAGGGCCCCGACGCCCCACTGACTCGCCAGAGAAAAATAATACATATCTGCGATGCTCTGCTCATACCCGCAGGTGACAAAAACCGTGACGCTGAGGAACAGGCCGATATAGCGCCCCAGCTCATCGCGCTTGTGTTTGTAGTTTTGGACGCCCATACACACCAAAAAGTTGCAAAATACGCCAAGCAAAAAAATGCTCAGCCAGCTATCGTTCAACCGGGCCTCGCAGCAGGCGGCGACCCGCACTGTGATGGTCGGGGCCAGCCGCGTCAGACGAAGGGCATAACCAACAGCCGCCACTCCGACCAGATTTCCAATCCAGTAGACCAAAAGATCGGACAACGCCGGGCCCCCCTCGTCAAGCAAAAAGCACAGTTTGCCTGTGAAAAGCGCCATGCCGCTGGTGACAATGGTGAAGATGCCGATGGAAAACAAAAATGAACCAAGCGCCGCATGCTCCACCGTGACATAGGCGGTGCATCCAATGGCGAGCGCCATGCCCGCCAGCACAGCGTCTGTCAACTGCTGTGCCCGTCGATACAGGTTTTGTCTCTCCCCTCTCTCCGCTCTCAAAACGCACCCATCTTTCTTTCCGTTTTTTGCAAAGTCCTGTGCAGCGAATTTCTTTACAATCGGTCCTTGTATCGCATGAGCACCGCCTCATGGCAGGGCGTCGGCACGCCGGCCTCGCGCCCGAGCTGCACAAGGCGGCCCACAATATGGGAGAGTTCTGTCTTTTTCTTTCCCGCCTTCAAATCGCGGTAAAGCGAGCTCACCGTGTCGGGCGGCAGCGCCATGAAATTTTCCATATACTGATCCACAAGGGAATCGGGCAGACGCACCCCCTTCGCCGCGGCGACGTCGACCAGCTCTCCATAGGCGCCGCGCAAAAAGGCCAGCTTTTGAGAATCCTTTTGAATTTCCCCGGCAGGCGCGTCAAAGCGCGCAAAAACCGCGCTGTTGCCGCACATCAGGGCATATTTGGCCCAGCTTGCGCGCTCGATGTCTTTTGTCACCTCGATGAGCATGCCGGCCTGCTCGAGCTCGAGCGCCAGCGTGAGCAGCTCCGGCGGCAGCGCGCCGCTTCGCATGCCGAGCACAATGCGGCAGCTCTCCCCTTTTTGCCAGACCATGCCCGGCTGCGTGAGATAGCTGAAGACATTGATGCAGCCGTCGGCCAGAATACAGGCGGGCAACAGCGGCTCCATGAGCTGCGACACGATCACTCCGTTGAGCAGAGGCAACACCACCGTAAACGGGCCGATCATGGGTGCGATCTGGCGACAGGTCTCCTCAAGGTCGTAGCCCTTGACCGCCACAATCACGGCATCAACCACCCCGATCTGACTGGCATCGTCGGTGGCGAGCACCGGCACAACACAAAAGCGCCCAAGGCGCCTTGAATCCACCGTCAGCCCCTGCTGACGAATCACCGCGAGATTCTCACCTCTGGCGAGAAAACAGGTTTTGGGCTGCACGCGCGCCAGCGCGCCGCCGACAAAACCTCCCACGCCGCCCAACCCCACGACCGCAATGTTCACAGTTCTGCTCCTCTCCGTTTTTCGGCGTTCAAATAGTCCGTCGCCACTTGTGCAAAGTAGGCGGCGCCCACCATCATCACCTGCTCGTCAATCTCAAAAAACTCAGAGTGATGCGGGTGCGTCCCCCCTGCGCCCAGCGCCGCAAACGCGCCGCGCCCGGCCAGCGTGTACTCCGAAAAATCGTCGGAGCCGGACATGTGCGTGTCCCCCATGGTGGCGGCGACGGCTCGTCCACCACTTTTTTGGCCGCCTCATAGACATAGCGCGATCCCTGCTCGTCGTTGACCAGCACCTCCACCATCTTGTCGTAGGAAAGCTGCGCCTGGCAACGGTAGGTGGCGGCGGTGTTTTGCACGATGCGCGCAAAAATTTCAGGCATGGCGTGGTGGATGTCGCGATCATAGCAGCGCACCGTGCCGTCAAGATAGGCTTCCCCTGAGACGATGTTAAAGCGGGTGCCGCTGTGGAGCTGTCCCACTGTGACCACCACCTGCTGCTTGGGGGAGATCTCTCTGCTGACAATGGACTGCAAATTCATGACAAGGGCGCTTGCGGCAAGCGTGGCGTCGATGCCCGCTTCGGGTCTCGCCCCATGGGTGGTCTTGCCCTGCAATTTGATGGTAAAGCGCGAAGCGGCGGGCGCAGAGGCCCCCGTTGCCGCGGAGAGCCATCCGGGTTTAAAACAGGCCAAAAGATGCAGCCCAAAGCTCATGGAAACGCCCTCGAGGGCGCCCTGCGCGATCATCAGGCGCGCGCCCTCCCCGGTCTCCTCTGCGGGCTGGAAAATCAGGCGCACCGTGCCTGCAAAATCATCTCGACTGGCAAGCAAAATTTCAGCGGCCCCCACCAGCATGGCGGCGTGGGCGTCGTGCCCGCAGGCGTGCATCACGCCAGGCGTCTGCGAAGCAAAGGAAAGCCCCGTTTTCTCCCCGATGCTCAATGCGTCAATGTCTGCGCGCAAAGCGACTTTGCTGCCAGACCCTTTCGCCGCACCCTCAATTTCCGCGATCAGGCCGGTGGGCTTTGTCAGCCTGTAGGGGATGTTCAACCGATCCATCTCGGCGGCAAGGCGGCGCGTGGTCTCGTATTCCTGCATGCTGGGTTCCGGATTTCGATGCAGCGCACGGCGCAGCTCCACCATCTGCGGGTAGACGCGCTGCGCCAGGGTTTTGATTTGGTTCATGGCCCCTCCCCCAAAATATGGACTTCGTTTCACGTTGTATTATGGTTTAGTATACCATGAAGCGCGCGCTCTTGGGTACCCATTTTTAAAAATACTGTGCAAAATTTGAAAGTCTGAGCGGTCGGTATGAGAGCGACGCGCCACGCATATCCATGAACAAGCGGATATCCATGCCAAGCCTGCTGCTTGAAAGACCCGCTTCGAGCAAGCCAAACCCATTTTGACGTTGAAACGGAGGAATTTTTATGCCTGTCAAACGGCTGATTGCACTGCTCACGGCGCTGCTGATGGTCGCCGCGCTTCCTCTGACCGCACTGGCGGCCCCCGTGCCACCCGAGATCTCGGCGCCCAGCGCCATTTTGATCGAATCCTCCACCGGGAAAATTCTGTATGAGAAAGACGCCGACACCCGGCTGCCGCCGGCCAGCGTCACCAAGATCATGACCATCTTGCTCATCGCTGAAGCCATCGACTCCGGCCGTATCTCACTGGACGACATGGTGACCACCAGCGACAATGCGGCCTCGATGGGCGGCTCCCAGGTCTATCTCGAGGTGGGCGAGAGCATGAGCGTGCACGACATGCTCAAAGCAGTTGTCATCGCCTCGGGCAACGACGCCGCAACCGCCATGGCAGAACACATCGCCGGCAGCGCCGAGGGCTTTGTGGCGCTCATGAACCAGCGCGCCGCCGAGCTTGGCATGGAGAACACCACCTTTGTCAACTGCCATGGGCTTGACACCGACGGCCACCTCACCACGGCGCGCGACATCTCCCTGATGTCTGCCGAACTGCTCGAAAAACACCCATGGATCACCGACTACACCACCATTTGGATGGACTCGCTGCGCGGCGGGGAATTCGGGCTTGCCAACACCAACAAGCTGCTGCGCTCCTACAGCGGCACCACAGGGCTTAAAACCGGCTCCACAGGTCTTGCAAAATACTGTCTGTCGGCCTCGGCCATGCGAGGCGACATGCAGCTCATCGCCGTTGTCATGGCGGCGCCCTCCACGGCGGAACGCTTCAAGTCGGCGGCACAGCTTCTCGACTTCGGCTTTGCCAACTACCAAAAGCAGACGCTGCCGATCGAGCGGCTGGCGCCCATTCCGGTGGACGGGGGCACCCTCGACCAGGTGGAGCTGCTCTGTGAGCCCGACAGCGTGACCACCGTGCTTGAAAAAGGCGATGCAAGAGCCGTCGAAGCCGTCACCACCGTACAGGAAAGACTCACCGCCCCCGTGGAAGAGGGGCAGACGGTGGGCGAGATCGTCTTCAAACTGGGCGACAGCGAGCTCGGCCGGGGACGCATTGTCGCCGCGCACGCCGTACCGCGCCGCACCGTGCTCCAGCAGTTTGTCAAATATCTGGGCGCTTTGATGATGGTTGAGTAAACAGACTTTACCTGAAAGTTGCTGTTGATTTACCCGCCCTTTTCCTGTATAATACATTGTAACGAAGGGTCCGCCGCAACGCTTTTTAAGATAGGAGTAATTTGATATGGTGAAGTTAATCGTTGGAAAAAAGGGAACGGGTAAAACCAAGCACTTGGTGGAACTGGTACATCAGGCTGCCGACACGAGCAAGGGCAACGTCGTTTGTATTGAAAAGGGCAACTCTCTGACCTACGACATCAAACCACAGGTTCGCCTCATCCGCGCGGATGAATTCATGGTTGACAGCTACCCCACAATGGCCGGTTTCGTCTGTGGAATCATGGCCGGCGACTACGACTGCACCGATATTTTTGTGGATTCCATTACCAAGCTCTGCGGCAAGGACAACGAGGCAATGGCGGCCTTTTTCTCCTCGATGGAGGCTCTGACCACTGCGCACAATTTGACTTTGACGGCCACGGTTTCCGCCGATCTCTCCGAGATCCCGGAAGAGCTGCACAAATTCGTCACCAAATTTTAAAAGACTTTGCAGTCAAATCAGATTCAAAA
>CABRXB010000046.1 GCA_902474785.1 uncultured Eubacteriales bacterium
GTCGAGAAATCGGCGGTCTTTTGCTGCGAATTGAGTTTTTTAGAGACACTATGTGCCAATGCGAAATATGGGGGGACACAACACATGAAAAAACGGGCCGGGGCGCTGCTCTGTGCGGGTCTTCTTCTTGGAATGGCGAGCTTTTTTTGCCTGTGGCAAAAGGAGCGGGCCGATCAAAGCGTATATTTGCAGATGGGCAGCGCCGGCGTGCAGGGTGCGCTGACCGCCCTTGAGGACTACCGCAAAAGCGGTCAGGAGAGCGATTACATCTATCTGGCGGGGGACTTCAACCTGTTTGTAAAAGCCTGCTTTTTGATGAGGGAGGACATGACGCCCAACAAAAACAGGCTGCCCTGTAACGAACTCTACGGCTATATGGCGGTTGCCCCCGAGCGGCTCAGAGGGCATCTGGACGAGCTTGAAGCGGTGCTGTCCATGTTGTCGGCAGATCTCGAGGACCCCAATGCATATTTGCGCATGGCCGAGCTGTGCAATGCGATTGCACGGGAAGCGTGAATGATTTGGCTGCGGGGTCGGGCGCTCGAAGCGTCGCAAGGCGGAGGGTTGACAGGCCGCTAACCCGGGCGGGGACATGGGGACAGGCAGTGGCTGAGGCGGGGCTTTGGTGCGCATGATGTATCGGATGCTCTGCGTCGACATGCGGGGTCTTTCGGGAAAGGGCCGCCCGTGCGACTGGGCATCTGCGGCAAACGTACTGTTTGCCGCCCTTGAAGGATATGCCAAAGGCGGCCCTCTTGCGCGATAGCGCGCTGTCAAAGAAAAAGCAAAACAGGCGGCAGGCTTTGGCCTGCCGCCTGTCTTTAAAAGGGGAGAGGGCAAAAAGGTTTTAGGCGTCCTTGAAACAACAAAGCGCTAAAAATTGCGGCAGAAATTATGGCTGCCGTTTTAAAGATAGGAACGCAGATTCTCGGCCAGCTTGTCCTCCAGCTCGATGAGGCGCTTGGTGATTTCCACAGCGCGGGGTTCGGCCTCATTGTAGTCGTTGAGGGATTGTTGCAGGGACTTGACGCCCATGTTGCAGCCATCTGTGATGAGGCCGGCAACGGTGGCATCGCCCGGGTTCATCGAGAGTTTGAAATTGGTTTTGGCCCAGGCCATGCCCTTGGCCATGGGGCTTGGTTCGCTGCCGCTGTGGTGGTAGTCGGCCAGCAGCGACTCGGCTTCGTCGCCGAGCAGCTCGTGGTTGTGCCGGCTGTTGCGCAAAAGCTCGGCAAGCTCGCGGTCGCGCACCGAGGGCAGCGCCTCGTCAATGGAGGAAACCCCCATTTGCACCCCGGCATGACATTCGCGAAGCAGGCGGATGGTATCTTCCTGCATGTTCGCACCTCCCAAAAATCTTTTTGTCAGTATTGGCAAAAAAACGCGCGTTATGCGGTCGCCCGCTGGAAACAGGGCGCGCGAATGTGATATGATGGAAAAAATTGAGCTAAGGGGGAAGACGCTGTTGATCAATACAACGCTTTGCTACATCGAGCGGGATGGACAGGTTTTGATGCTGCACCGCACCAAAAAGGAAAACGACCTCAACCATGACAAGTGGATTGGCATCGGCGGAAAATTTGAAGACAGGGAGAGCCCGCAGGACTGTGTGCTGCGCGAAGTCAAGGAGGAGACGGGGCTGACCCTGACCGACTACCGCTACAGGGGCCTTGTCACCTTTGTGTCGGACAGATGGCCGACCGAGTATATGCATCTGTTTACGGCCACCGGCTTTGTGGGGACGCAAATTTCGTGCGACGAGGGGGAGCTTGTGTGGGTCGATAGGGCGCGTCTGCTGGAGTTGACGCTCTGGGAGGGGGACAGGCTCTTTTTGCGTCTGTTGGAGCAGCAGCACCCCTTTTTCTCGCTCAAGCTCGTATACGAGGGCGAGACGCTCAGAGAGGCCGTGCTCGACGGCAGGAGGCTGCCCCTGGATGAAAGCGAATGAAAAAATCGACAAAAAAGCGAGCTGAAACCCCTTTAGGCAAATGAAAATTCAAGTTGCGACAGACGACGGTGCGTTCAGACGGCTTCGGCATGCCATGGAGAAAATATGCAGGGAGAGTATCGGCTGAAATGCGCCTGCCTCTGCGTTTTTCAAGCAAGCCTTTCCATGCTCCTTGTCGGCGGTGCAAGAAGCCTGATCGCCGGGCGGGGGCGAGAGGTGTTTTGATGGGAAAAACGACGGCGGGCTGCCTGCCTTGCGCCGGGTTTGCTTTTCTGCTTTTCGTTCAGGAAATGCAAGGATGGACGCAGCGCCCGCAGCGTCTAATTTGAGATTGCACATTTTAAAATATCTTTCAAGAATGATAGAACATTCCACATGGGTATTTGCTTTTTTGCGGCTTTGAAATTACAATGGCGGAGGAAAGAGGCGAGGCTGAAGATCCGGCCGACTCTTTGAGGAGAGCGCAGGTGACAAGGCGCTTTCCCTGTAAGCGCTAAAGCATACGGCGACACCGAAAGGGCGCTTTCATGCTTCAGTGTCGACAAACCTTGCAGATGTCATGCCGAGCAAGGCGCATGGATTGCCTGAATTATCTGCTATGTGCTTTGGGGAAACAAAACTGATTTTGGAGGATGCGCAATGAACATTTTAGTATTAAACGGCAGTCCCCGTCCGAATGGGAACACAAAAAAGATGGCAACTGCTTTCTGCGAAGGCGCTTTATCACGGGGACACAAAACAACCGTTGTAGATGTCTGCAAAATGAAGATCGGCGGCTGTCTGGCCTGCGAGTACTGCCACACAAAGGGGAATGGCATGTGCGTTCAAAAAGACGATATGCAGGAAATCTATGCGCTGCTGAGCGAAGCAGAAATGCTGGTGATAGCGTCGCCCATTTATTATCACGGCTTGACAGGCCAATTAAAATGCGCGATCGATCGTTTCTACGCCGTGGCATTTCCGGCCAAGCCGTCCAAACTGAAAAAGGTGGCTATGATTTTGAGCTCTGGAGACGCCGATATGTATGAAGGCGCGATGTTCTCTTTCCAGGGTGACTTTTTGGATTATCTGGGGCTGGAAAATATGGGCGTGTTTACCGCTCACGGAGCAGAGAATGCTTCGCCCGAAAAATTGAACGAGCTGCGAAACTTTGGAGCGTCCTTGCAGTAATAGGCAGAAGATCAAAAGTACACAAGTCTTTGTCTGAGAAAATAGAAAAGAAGGCCCTTAGATACAGTTCTGGTGGCACATCCTGATGCGGCGCGGCGCAACCTCGACCCGGTCAGGGAAGCGCGCAAGCGCTGCGATACAGCGAAGCTACGGCAAGAGCTTGTGGTCATGAGCCGGTCATGGGTGAAACGCAGAGCAGGTTACCAAAGCCGAAGTCCCAAGAAAATTTCCCGACAAACAGCTTGAAACGATTGCAACAGAATTTGAATCATGTCTATAAAGCGCACCACAAACCGCCATCAGAACGGATTGTGGTGCGCTTTATATGGAAC
The DNA here is from genome assembly GCA_902474785.1 of uncultured Eubacteriales bacterium. Lineage (GTDB taxonomy): Bacteria > Bacillota > Clostridia > Oscillospirales > Feifaniaceae > Galloscillospira. The sequence goes on from CABRXB010000046.1 coordinate 3,451, forward strand.
TATATTTGATAAGATTCTGTCAGCCACAGGGCAAAATCAGTCGTCGAGGCTGACCAGATGATAGGAACGGCTACCCAAATCGATTTTTTCAGCCTGTTCCAGCGTGTGAATGCCGTTGCGGGATTCTGGGTGAGAGATCCGCCGTCCTGTACGGCATACACCAAATCAACGCACGCCTGATCCAATGCCACCGGATCGGTGGACGCCAAGATGCCAATGTCGTGCATATCGGGTTCAGCAGGGTTGCTGTCACAGTCGCAGTCCACGCTCAAACGGTTCATCACATTGATGTAGACAATCTGCCCGTCCAAAGCATTCACGACAGAACTGCCGGCCTCGGCCATGGACTCCAAAAACGCATCCTGGCTGCCGCCCCACATCCCGCCGCCGGTACCGCCGCTGTGAATGTGTCCTTTGCCCTGAGAGGAGGCGATGCCAATGGAGATGTTTTTGATCGCGCCACCAAAGCCCGCCATGCCGTGCCCTTTGAAATGGGATAAAACCAGAAAAGAGTCATAGTTGGCAAAGTTAACCCCCACGTAGTTTTCTGTGAGGTTGTCGCCTTTGGTGACAGCCAGGGTCATAGAGCCGTTTTCATCCATAATATCCACATCGGCAATGGCGGTAAAGCCGTGATCTTCCGCCACCTGATAGTGCATGGCGGTGCTGGCTCTGGAGCCGCCGTAAGCGGTGTTGCACTCAACGATCGTGCCGTCTACCGTATGAACCAGATCTGCAATGAGCGCCGGATCAAGATAATTGCTGCCCGGCTCGCCGGTGGACAGCTTGACCGCCACATCACCCGTCGGAGTCCAGACCAACGCCTCATAGATCGACATCATTGCCTGTGAAGTTATATCCGAAATGTAGTAGACTGTGGCGCCACCGTCAGCGGACTGATGCTCCAGGGCGGCCAGAGCGACGCTCTCGCCGCTGTTCGTGGTGATGCTGTCCGTATCCGGCGCGCTGTCTTCTTGAGACAGATTGTCATAGAAGGCCTGCGCAGCTTCAGCGCGAGTCACAGCGACATTGAATGCAGGATCTCCCGTCCATGCGGGCGTCTGCCCTTGATAGCGACACAGGATCATATCAAGCTGCTCGCGCGTGATGAGGTCGTTTGTCCCAAACAGACCGTTGCCATAGCCTTGCACGATGTTCTGCCCGCTGGCCCACAAAACGGCATTTGAGTACCACTGATTTTCAAGGGTATCAGAAAAGCTCAGCGTTCCGCCCGCCGCTGGTTGGCCTGCCGCACGGTAGAGGACAGTAACGACCATGGCGCGCGTCAGAGTGTCGTTGGGCGAAAAGACAGTAGCAGAGGTGCCTTGCATCAAGTTGCGTTCATAGCACCAGGTCACAGCCTGGAGATAGTCGGCATCAGAGGGGATGTCGGTAAAGGGGAGCTCGCGATTGACCTCTGCCACCAAGGGCTGCACCGATTCCGACAGCGAATCGGTCAAGGTGGCAGACAAAGGGTCTGACGAAGGGGTCTCGGCAGTGTGTCCCTGCATACAGGCGGTCAAACCCAACGTGAGAACAACTGCCAGAAAAAGAGCGATCGTGCGTTTTGAAAGCTTCATTTTCATCGTCCTTTCCTAAATTTTATCATACGATATCGATGATCCAGCCCGTCCCTAAAGCGAACAGCATGACAAACGCCAGATAAAGCACGAAGCGTTTGGGGCCCAACACAATTTTCACAGCCCCCAGATTGGTGATTTTGGTCGCGGGGCCGGTGATCATAAAGGCGGCGGCGCTGCCCATGCTCATGCCATCCATAAGCCATGCCTGTAGCAGAGGGATGGTTCCGCCGCCGCAGGCATAAAGGGGGACTCCAATGGTTGCCGCCATAAGAACACCAAAGCCCTCATGATTTCCAAAGAGGTCTGCAACAAGCTCTGCAGGCACATATCGCTGAAATACCGCAGACAACACGATGCCCAACAGGAACATCGGCCCGGTGGCCTTCAGGTTCCGTCCGAGATTTTTGAGAAAACGCATTGCCGCATTGGGGTCAACATCTCGGCCGGCAGGGGCGGAAAAACCAGTAAAATTAAAAAAGTGCCGGTTCCGATAAAATCCTCTGAGCAGCAGTCCGGCAGCGACGCCGCAGAGGAAGGAAAAGCCCACTCGAATCACAAGAGCCGTGGGCCCCAATGCCATGCTGTAAAAGATCAGCTGTGGGTTCAGCAGGATAGAGCTCATCATAAAAGCCGCCAACCAGTCATCCTCCATCCCGCTGTCCGAAAAGGATGCGGCAAGAGGAATGGTGCCATACATACAAAGAGGAGAGGCAATGCCCAAGGCGCTGGCGATCAAGATTCCCGCGATCCCCAGCCTTTTCCCCTGCATGGAGAAAAACAGGCTGTGGATCCGCTCCTTGGCAAAGACAGAAATGAGACTTCCCAACACCATGCCCAACACCCAATAGGGGAAGATCTGTCGAAGCTGCAGGTCAAAATAATACCAGAGGTAGACGCTTTCCCGCCGCAGAATCTCTGTCATTTGGATTCCCCCCTTCAAATCCTGCCGGAATGCCGTTTGATAACGATCAGTTGGCGCGTATGGTCTCCGCTGGGTTTTTGTGATCTTGAAGTAGATGCACACGCCCCGGGTACCACCGAGATCGGCTCGATAGGCGCTCTGACCGCCTTTGTCAGCCTTGCATCGTAACCATCCGGTTGACGGCGATGTCTGCACCGTCTGCATCCCGGAAGGTGACGCTGACCCTTTGGCGCCGCTTTGATCGCACAGGGATGCCGGACGTTGGAAGGCTGGCGGCGGTCGATCTCTCATTTGCCCCAAAGCAATTGTCCATTTGAATTCCCTTGCGACCTTTTCTCGACTCAATGATACTCCGGGCATTGAAAAATAGCAAATACCTATGTAGAATATATTTGAATAGAAATTTAGAATGTGATTAAAAAGGGAGGCGCCTGTATGATAGAAACACGGTTGCTGCAATATTTTCTGGCTGTGGCGGAGGAGCAAAGCATCACGAAGGCGGCAGAGTATCTGCATATTGCGCAACCCACCCTTTCCAAGCAAATGATGGAGCTGGAGAGAGAGCTGGGAAAGCAGTTGCTGGTACGCGGCAGAAAAAAGACAACTCTGACGGAAGAGGGCGCCTATCTACGTTCCCGTGCCCAGGAAATCATTTCCCTCGTGGAAACGACAGAGGCAACCTTTCGACAGAATGAGGAAATAATTACGGGAGACGTGTGCATCGGCTGTGGAGAGCATCGAAGCACTTTTGCTATTATGCAGATGATCAAACAGATGCAAGAGGAGTACCCAAAGATCAAGGTTCACTTTTTCAGCAGCAACGCCGACGCCATTATTGAGAGACTTGACAAGGGGCTTTTGGATATTGGCATCTTGTTAGAGCCGGAGATAAATCCGCGATATGAATATCAAAAGCTGCCATTTCGTGAACCGTGGGGTGTGCTGATGCGAAAGGATTCGCCTCTTGCGGAAAAGACCTCTGTACAGTTCAACGATTTGGCAAAGCTGCCTTTGATTTTGCCAAGTCAAGCTTCAAACAGCAATCGGCTGACGACACTTTTCTCCGACGCACTGGCTGAACCTCTTATCGTAGCTACCTATAACTTGATCTATAATGCAGGATTGATGGTGGAAGCCGGCATGGGATATGCTCTGTGTATTGACGGCCTTATCAACACTGCCGGAGATCATCCCCTGACCTTCCGCCCGTTATCACCGCAAATGGAATCAAATGTCTACCTGTTTTTCAAAAAATATCAGGTGTTTTCCAAGGCGGTTAAGCTGTTTGTGAGCAGGCTTCAGAAGTCGTTTTTATGACAATAAGCGGCAGAAGTTCAAAAGCTATTCAGCAAACTTCTGCCGCGTTCCTTTTGTTTTGAGATATTAAACTTTACCAAGAAGGTCGTCGACAGAAGAAAGCATAGCCACCCTTATATTCCATGGCCCTTTTGTGGTCTTGTATCTATTTGGATAGCGGCCTCTTGTGAATTGCAACTATTTTCTGTCCCTGTGGATGCTGCCGCTGCGTTTTTGCAAATGTTGCGGCGGCATATGGCTGAAATAAGAAAAGCGGCGG
>CABRXB010000047.1 GCA_902474785.1 uncultured Eubacteriales bacterium
GTTGACAAGGGAGTGGGGTCATCGTGCCAAGTCGTGAAAATATGTATAAATATGCGGATGTTTTGATTCGCAGGGGCGTCAATCTTCAGCCGGGGCAAATGCTCTACATTGAGGCGCCTGCGGAGCAGGAGCTCTTTGTGAGCATCGTGGCGCAGGCTGCGTATGACGCGGGGGCGTCTGATGTTGGGGTGGTGTGGAAAAGCAATTTGCTGGACCTTGTCAAGCTGTCGCAGCCCACGCTGCCTGAGAACACGCTGTTTCCCTGTGATTACGACGTGGTGGACTACTTTGCCGGAAACGGCGCCGCCTTTTTGCGGCTTGAAAGTCCCGATTTGACCACCTTTGCCGACGTTCCCGCCGACCGCATCCAGAGAAAGGCCGTGGCCGATCGGGAGATTCGTGTGCGCTACTCGAAAACTGCGCAGGGCGCAGGACAAAGCATCGCGGCGGTGCCCAGTGCAAACTGGGCCAAAGCTGTTTTCCCGGAGTTGCCGCTCGAGCAGGCGATCGAAAAACTGTGGGATTGCGTGCTGGCCTGCACCCGCTGCACCGAGCAAGACCCCATCGCGGCCTGGGATGAATTTATCTTGCGCACCAATGAGCGCAAACGCATTCTCAACGAGAAAAAATATGTTACCTTCCATTATAAGAGCGCGAAAACCGATCTGATGATGAGCCCCATCGACGACCAGAACTGGGGCGGCGGCTGTATCGAGGTGCCGGGCGGCAAGGTTTACACGCCCAATGTACCGACCGAGGAGGTCTTCACCGTTCCCCACAAATACAAGGTCAACGGGGTGGTGTGCTCGACCATGCCGCTCAACTTTCGCGGCAAGATTGTGGATGATTTTCGTCTGGTGCTCAAAGACGGCAAAGTGGTGGAGTATTCAGCCGCCGTCGGCGAGGATATTTTGAAGAGCATTCTTGAGACCGACGAGGGCTCCTGCTATTTCGGAGAGATGGCGTTGGTCGATCAGAGATCGCCCATTGCAAGACAGGGCGTGATCTTCTACAACACGCTCTACGATGAAAACGCCTCCTGTCACATCGCGCTGGGTCTTGCCGGTGGTCCCAACATGACGCACGAGGAGCGTGAGGCGAAGGGCGTCAACCACTCCATTTTACATGTGGACTTCATGGTGGGCTCCGACGATATGCACATCAGAGGCCAGCGGGCCGACGGCGTCTGGGAGGATGTGTTTGTCAACGGACGCTGGGCCTGGTAAAAACCGCCGGGCGGGTCAAAGGTTGAAACAACAAGGGAAAGGAAGACGACTTTGACACAGGACAAAATGGACAAGGCCGCAGAGATTGTCATCCCCCAGATGGACAAAGAGGATATGGATTATATGCTTGGCCAACTGATGGCCCTGATGGAGATCGACAGTCCCTCGGGATACATTCGTGAAATTGAAGACTATCTGGCGCAGGAATTGAGCGCCCTTGGCTATGAGCCGCAGCGCCTTCGCAAGGGCGGCGTGGTCGCCCGCCTGGGCGGGCAGGGCGACGATGCGATGGTGCTCGCCCACGCCGACACGCTGGGCGCCGTGGTGCGCTCGATCAAGCCAAACGGCAGACTGATGATGGCCCCTGTTGGCGGCCTGTTCGCAGGCCACTGTGAGAGAGAGAACGTGCGCGTCACCACGCGCGACGGACGCAAATATACGGGCTTTATCGCCCGAACCAACGCCTCGCTGCACATCCAGAGCGAAGACGAGCTCATGGCCAAGGCCGACTACACCAAAAATGTGGAGATCGTGCTCGACGAGGATGTGCAGACCGAGCAGGACGTGCGCGCGCTGGGCATTCGCGCCGGCGACTTTGTGGCGCTCGATGCGCGCTGCATCGTCACGCCCTCGGGCTATATCAAGAGCCGGTTTCTCGACGACAAGGCCGCCGTTGCGGTGCTGCTCGCCTATGCGCGCCACCTGAGGGTTCGCCAGCTCACGCCAAAGCGCGCCGTCTGGGTTCACTTTACGCTGCATGAGGAGATTGGACACGGTGCAACGGGCGGCGTTCCCGACTGCATCACCGAGGTTTTGGCCATGGATATGGGGTGCGTGGGCTCCTTCACCGAGGCGGGGGAGAAAAAGGTCTCCATCTGCGCCAAGGACGCCTCCTTCCCCTATCACTATGATGTGGTGACAGATCTGATTGAGACGGCCGAGCGAGAGGGCCTCGACTATGCCGTTGACGTCTATTACCCCCACTATGGCTCCGACGCCAACGCAACGCTGCGTTCGGGGCGCGATGTGCGCCACGGGCTGATCGGCCCCGGCGTGTACGGCTGTCACGACTATGAGCGCACGCATGTTGACGCGCTGCAAAACACCTTTTTCCTGTTAAAAGCCTATTTCGCATAAAGCTGCCGGCGGCAAACACCGGCGCGAAGCAAGAGAGGAGAGGTACATATGATTGCACTGACTGGCGGCAAGGTTGTCCCCGTTTCGGGCGCGCCGCTCGACAAGGCCACCGTGCTCGTGGAGGATGGTAAGATCAAGGCTGTTGGCGTCGACGTGGCGATTCCTGCCGACGCACAGGTCGTCGACGTGTCGGGCATGTGGGTCACCCCCGGTCTGATCGACGTGCACACGCACATTTCGGTCATGGGCGAGCCCGCCCCTGTCGACACCATGGACGGCAACGAGGGCTCGAGTCCCATCACGCCCCATCTGCGCGTGATCGACGCGCTGCACCCGCGCGACATCGGCATCACCGAGACGGTCAAGGCCGGCTTTACCACCTGCTACCCCGGCCCCGGCTCCGCCAACATCATCGGCGGCACCGGCACGGCCATCAAGCTGCGCACCGGCAAAACCATTGACGACATTATCATCCCCGGCACCGTGCAGATGAAGATGGCGCTGGGCGAGAACCCCAAGAAATTCTATGGCGAGATGAAAAAGCAGGCGCCCATGACCCGCATGATGACGGCGGCCATGCTGCGCGAGACGCTGACCGCCGCCGTTGAGTATTCGGATGCACTCCGTAAGGCGGAGAAAAGGGTGAAAAGCCCCCCAAGAAGGACATGAAGCTGGCGGCGCTCGTACCCGCCGTGCGCGGCGAGATGAAGGTGCGCATTCACTGCCACCGCTGCGACGACATCTACACCGCCATTCGCATCTCTGAGGAGTTTGGCCTCGATTTCACCATTGAGCACTGCACCGAGGGCTATATGATCGCCGATATTCTGGCCGAGAAAAAGATCCCCTGCGTGGTGGGCCCTCTGAACATGGGACTGCGCAAAAGAGAGATCTGGTATGCCGATCTCAACAACGCCAAGACGCTGCTCGAGGCGGGCGTGGAGTTCTCCTTTACAGAGGATTCCAGCGCCGGCACCAAGTGGCTGCCCATGCACATCGGCCTTTGCATCGGCAGAGGTCTGCCGGAGGAGGCGGCCATGCGCGCCGTCACCATCAACCCGGCGCGCATTCTCGGTCTTCAAGACCGCGTTGGCACGCTGGAGGTCGGCAAGGATGCCGACATCGCCGTGTTCAACGGCAACCCCTTCCTCAACACCACGCTGTGCAAAGCCACCATGGTGGATGGAAACTGGGAGCACAACGAACTGTAGGAAACTTGCAACTGCTGCCCCGGCCTGAAGGTTCAGGCTTGAATAAAACTTTCAAAAAAGTGAAGGAGAGCAAAACACCATGAAGACCAAGAAGTTACTGGCACTGCTCCTGGCGACCGTCATGCTGTGCGGCATCTTCGCCGCCTGCGGCAAGGACGGCGATGGGCAAACCGGCGACGGCAAGGACACGCTGGTTGTCGCCATCAACGGCGAGCCCACCAAGCTGACCCCCTATCTCGAGACCTCCGGCAACAACACCATTGTGGAAATCCAGATTCTCGAGCCCCTGTTCCGCATGGACAACGAGGGCAACGTCCATCCCCTGCTGGCCGAGAGCTATGAGTATGAGGATGTGAGCACGCTTGTTGTCAAGCTCAAAGAGGGCGTCAAGTTCCACAATGGCGATCCCCTGACCGCCGACGAGGTTCTTTACACCTATCGCAAGTATGCCGAGCAGCCCTCCGGCGCCACCAACATCGCCATGATCGACACGGCAAACTCCTTTGCCCGTGACGAGAACACCGTTGTCTTCAAGCTCAACTACTCCTATGGGCCGCTGATCCGTCTGATGTCCACCACCCCCACTTGCATTGTCAGCTCCCGCGCTATCGAGGAGCTCGGTGAGGACGGCTTCTCCCGCGCCCCCGTTGGCACCGGCCCCTACAAGATGGACAAGTGGGAGAGCGGCTCCTCTGTCAAGCTCGTTCGCAACGACGAGTACTGGGGTACCCCGGCCGTCACCCCCAACCTCGAATTCCGCGTCATCGTTGAGGCCACCAACCGCTGCATCGAGCTCGAGACCGGCTCGATCGACATCGCCATGGATGTGCAGGCCAACGATATGACCCGCATCAAGGAGAACCCCGAGCTGACCCTGGTGCAGACCCCCGGCGTTGGCGTCACCATCGCCCGTATCAACAACTTTGCCGAGCCCCTGACCGATGCCCGTGTGCGCCTGGCGCTCATGAAGTCGATCGACCTCGACGCCGCTGTTGACGCCGTTTACGGCGGTATCGGCAAGCGCGCCTGGAACGGCACCGCCTCCACCATCTGGGGCTACGACGACACCTACTCCAAGGAGAACTACTCCTATGACCTTGAGGCTGCCAAGCAGCTCATGGTCGATGCCGGCTATCCCGATGGCTTTGAACTCACCATTTTGACCTCGGACAACTCTGCCCGCGTGCTCTTTGCCGAGATCATGCAAAACCAGTGGAAGCAGCTTGGCATTGAGACCAAGGTTCAGGTTTTTGAGATCGGCACCTTCTTCGAGTATTTCCGCAAGGCTGACTACCAGATCTGCATGGTCTCGCTCAACAACGACATGCAGGATCCCGACAACTCGCTCATGACCATGTTCCACACCGACATGTCCGAAGTTCCGGTCTACAGCAGAAGCGATGTCGACGAGCTGCTGGTCAGCGGCCGTCAGGAGACCGACGAGACCAGACGTCTTGAGATCTACAAGGAAGTGCAGCGCATTCTGCAAGAGGATGTCGCCGTGCTGCCCCTGGCCGAGCTCGACGTTGTCTCCGCCACCCGCGCCAACGTGACCGGCTTTGAGCCCATGGCCAACACCACCACCCGCTTTGCCACCGTCGGTTTTGCCGCGGCCGCCGAGTAAGCGAGAAAACAGCAAAAAAGCCCTGACAGGGTTTTGCAACACCACCGGCACCCATCCAGAGCAAGGCATTTGCAAGGGCCGCCATCGGGCCTTCAAAATGCTTCCAAAACAGGATTGCTGGACTGTCGCTCATGTCCTTTGAAGCCGCGGCGTCGCCGCGGCTTCAAAGGGTCATGGGGAAAAGATGGCCGGAATTTGATGAGCAGGAGTGTCTTTTGTTGAACAATACGACCAGAGTGGCGATTATGACCGCCACCAACTTCTTCACCGGGGGAATGCTGTCCACCAACATCTCGGTGTTGGCCACGCTTCTCAGAGAGGACATCGGGCTGACCAGCGGACAGTTTGGCGTCATCTTCGCCATGTCGGGCATTGTAACCGGTCTGCTGGGAGCAATTCCGGGCATGCTGATCGACCGCATCGGGCCAAAGCGCGGCATGATTTTGGGCTATCTTCTGGCATGGACGCCCATGGCGCTGTTTCCCTTTATCAAAACCCCGCCACTGGTTTTTGTGGCGCTATTTTTCACGGCGTTCGGCAGCGCGCTGAACATGCCGTCCACCTCCGCCATTGTCAAGGCGCTGAAAATCACCAACTTCAGCAAAATTTTGGGGGTCAACATTGTGGCCCACTCGGTCGGCGCCTTTATCACCCAAACCTTTGCAGCCCGCCTGATCCCCGTGCTGGGCGGAAGCTGGCGAAACGTCATCTGGCTGTTTGCCGGCATCACGTTTGTCTTTGGCATCTTTGCCATTTTCACGATCTCCAAGGTGGAAATCGAGCAGGTGGCGCCCATTTCGACGGGCAAGGGCAAGGACAAAAGTGTAAAAGTCCCGAAGGAATGCAACCGCAGCATGTGGTCGCTGGCCGTGCTCTACGCCGGCACCATGGGCACGAGCGTGGCGGTCAGCAGCTGGCTTCCCACTTTGATGGCGGAGCGCGGCTACGACACCATCACGTCGGGCACCATCGCCTCCTTTCAAACGGTGGGCGCGCTGGCGACGGCGCTGCTGGTACCGGTCCTTTTTGAAAAGCTGCTGCACAACACCATCACAACGCCGGTTGCAGGACTTGCGGTGCTCGGAATTGTCATGACAATTCTGTCGTCGCAGTCGCTCAATCTCATCAAGGCGGCGGCGCTGTGCGCCGGTATCGCCTTCAACTTTTTGTCTTTACACGCCCAGCGCGACATCATCTCGTCTGCGCCGGAGCATGTCTCGGGCAAATACGTCTCCACAATCAACGCCTGTGCCAACTGCAGCGGCGTGATGTCGGTCATGGGGATCGGCATGCTGACCACTTCGACTGGAAAGCTGCTCTATCTGTGCTGCTTTGCCTGCCTGATTCTGATCGGCGGCCTGCTCTATCGGTCGGCCTATCGCGCGGCGCAACAGCAGGAGGCGCAGCCGGCATCTGTCAACTAAACAAAAGGGGAGGACGAGAATATGAAAACGAATGCTTCGAAGCTGCCCGTCAAAAGCGTATTGGGTCAGGTCACTCAGGCGCAGGGCGCTCCGTTTTGGAATATGGCCATGGACAACGACGGCAAGGGCCACCCCATGGTCTGCGGCGGCGGCATCACCTACAACTTCAAGGTGGGCGACTGCTGCATGGGCATCGCGGGCGACCGCGTTGAGCCCGGCGTATGCACCTGCAACACCGGCGACCCCGGCGTATCGGGGGCCTATTCAAATTTTGCCTGCGTGGGCAACAAGGCTGTGGTGCTGGGCGGCGACGCCAAGGGCGCTGTCGGCACCGTTGTGGGTAAGACGGTGGGCGCCGGCCGCAACAGCAACGTCATTTTACACTTCGACGACGAAACACTGCACAAGCTCTCGGGCGACGACCGTTTTCGCATTGAGAGCTGCGGTTTTGGTCTGAAGCTGACCGACTATCCCGACGTTGAGACCCGCAGCCTCTCGCCCAAGCTGCTGGAAGTGATGGGCATTGAGGAGAAGGACGGCAAGCTGTATGTACCGGTGGCCAAGGTCATCCCCCCCGAACTCATCTCCTCGGGGCTTGGCGGCACCGCCTTTGGCGGCGACTGCGACATGTCGACCTTTGAGGGCGACGAGTATTGGGAAGCGTTTCAGGACCTGCGCTTTGGCGACATCGTGCTGATCTCCGACATCGACACCACGCTTGGCCGCACTTTCCTGCGCGGCGCTGTGACCATCGGCGTTGTCAGCCATGGAGACAGCATCGAGCTGGGCTATGGCCCCGGCATCACCACGCTGCTCGCCGCCAAGTCCGATGTGTTGCAGGGTGTGCTCAACAAGGACGCCAACATTGCCAACTATCTGGGGCTCAAATAACAACCCCTAAAACCGAAA
>CABRXB010000048.1 GCA_902474785.1 uncultured Eubacteriales bacterium
TTGCCCCGCCGACCTGTTCCATGCACAAGAGCGCATGATAAGTGTCAGAGAGAACGGCATAGGGATTCGCCCTGTGCAGCTGCCAGCTTTGCACCCCACGCACAAACCCCTCTTTCGTGACAAGAGCCGCAACCTGTTTTTCGATTTCCTCTTGCGCAAGAAGTATGGGGCCCTGCGTCTGCTCCGCCTGCCTCGGGGCGGCACACGCCGCAAGCATTCCCAGCGCAAGAAGCGCCACCCAAAGCCGAATTGTCACTTTCTTCATCCTATCCTCCCTTCACAGGCAAGAGGGGGCGAAAATCCTCTCGCCCCCTCTTTGTCAAAACAGAGTTGCCCCTTCGCCTCATTACGGGAAGACATAGGTGTGGGAGCTTGTTACCCCGGCCATAAACCCGGCGTTTGCAAGTCTCATATAGCCACGATTTGCAACTGTGGCTTTGACTCTGGTTGCAAGGATTCCGGGCTCCGCGGCAAATGCGTTCTGTGGTCCAGTAAACAAATAGTACCCTGTCACAGAACCATAATCCCACGATCCAAACGTTGTCGAAGAGGAGAACGAGAGCGCCGGCGGCCAGCTGATGGAGCCCACTCCCCCTGTGATATTCCATTCCAGCGATTTATACAATCTCAGATCATCAGGCGTGGAAGAAAGGCCCGTGCAATACACCTGTCCCTGATTGACCACCTTGAAGCGCCATTCAAACTGCGGCTTTTCAAAATATCCCCAGTGATGGGCATAGACTTTTTTATCGTCTCCTGCTGAGTCAGAGTCGGTTTTGCTATAATCCTGATCATCACCGGCGTTTGCCGCCATGGGAGCCTGCCCTTGTTTTTCAAGCGCGGCAACTTTTTCAAGTGCCGCTTGAAAATCCGGCCCTTGCATCGCCTCCCCCGGAAGAGACGGATCCACTCGTATGCCTGTGGCCTCATATGTGCCGCTGCTCAACGTGTCAACATAGAAGGTAAACCCATCTGCCACGACTGTCTTTGTATCCACCACAAAATACGCGGCATCATGCGTCACCGATTCGCTTCTCACATGGCTTGCACAGGCGGGAAGTAAACCAGAACAAGCCAGTGCAAGCGCCGCGACAACAACCGCTTTTCTCCCCATGGCAAGGCTCCTTTCCATTTTGAATAGAATGAGACAACTGTAATCCCGATCCCAATTGATGTCAGTATACCTGAACGTTGAATCAAAAGCAATCATTTTATGATTTCGACTTTTATCGACTGTGATTTTTGAAAATATCACAGTTGAAATTGATATTTAATTTCAAAAAAAAGAAACAGCAGCCCTGGGAACAAATCCCCGGGCTGCTTTTGTCTGTCCTGCTTTCAGGGGGTCTGGCGTTTCCAGTCGCCCCCCTCGTCGTCGTCCATCAGGGTGAGCAGATCCTGCTTTGCCCCGGCCACCAGCAGATGTTCCCGCTCGGTGAAGACATGGGCCGGATCGGTGATGGGCACGATGTTCTCCCCCTCCTTGTAGCCGATGATGTTGATGTTGTGGTGCGCGCGCACGTCGACCTCGCGAATGGTCTTGCCCACCCATATGCCCGGCACGCGCAGCTCAAAGATGGCGTATTCGCTTGTCAGCTCGATATAGTCATAGGCGTTGCGCGCGCTGTATCGCACGGCGGTGCGCTGCGCCATGTCGCGCTCGGGATAGATCACGTCGTCCGCCCCGATTTTGCGCAAGAACTTGGCATGGATGTCGCGATCGGTCTTGGAGATGACGCAGGGCGCGCCGAGATCCTTGAGCAGCGAGGTGATCTCCAGAGACGACTGAAAATTGTTGCTGATGCACACAAAGCAGATGTCAAAATTGCCGACGCCAAGCGAGCGCAGCGTGTCGATGTCCATGCAGTTGCCTACCTGCGCCCAGGTCGCATAGGGCACCATCCTTTCGACGGCATCCTCATCCATGTCCACCACCATGACCTCGTTTCCAAGATCGGCCAGCTTTCTGGCGAGATGCCCTCCAAAACGTCCAAGGCCGATCACCAACATTGATCTCATGTGTTTTTCCTCCTTTTTGACAAACGCCGGACGGCTGTTATCCTATGATGATGCGCTCCACGGGGTAGCGCAGTTTCCCCGTCTTCTTGCGGGAGACGGCGATGAACACCGTCACGCTCCCCACACGACCGGCATACATGAGCAGCGCCACCAGCAGACGGGAGACGGGGACAAGGTCGCGCGTGATGCCGGTCGACAGGCCAACCGTGCCAATGGCGGAGATGCACTCAAAAAACACATCTTTCATCGGCAGCTCGTTTTGCAGGGTCAAAATTGCAAATGCGACCGCCAGCATGAGGCTCAGATAAAAAAGCGCATTGCAAAAGGCCTTGCGCACCACCTCGGGGTCGATGCGGCGGGAAAAGAGATCTACATCGTTTCTGCGGCGCAGGTGTGCGCTCACCGCCATCATCATGACGGCAAAGGTGGTGATCTTCTTGCCGCCGCCGGTGGAGCCGGGGCTGGCGCCCACCAGCATGAGCAGCATGGTGAGCAGCGATCCCCCTTCGCTGAGCTGTGTGAGATCCACGGCGTTGAAGCCCGCGGTGCGCGGCGTCACAGCCTGAAAAAAGGCCGCCAGCAGACGCTCGCCGCCGCGCATGCCCGCAAACGAAGCGTCCGTCTCCACGATGTAAAACAAAATGGTCGAGCCCGTCAACAGCAGGGCGGTGCAAAACAGCACCACCTTGGCATGCAGACTGTATTGCCGAAAGGCGAGGCGATGCTCCACCATGTCGTCCCACACCACAAAGCCGATGCCGCCGACAATGATGAGCCCTGCAATGGTGAGCAAAACCAGCGGATCGCCTCCAAATTCCACAAGGGATTGATAGGGCGCCTGATACCCGAGCAGATCAAAGCCGGCGTTGCAAAAGGCCGAAACTGAGTGAAACACGCTGTACCAGATGCCACGGCCAAGCCCCAGCGCCGGACAAAAGCGAAAGGCGAGCAACACCGCGCCGATGCTCTCGGCGATCACCGTTCCAATCAGCACACGCCGCGCCAGGCGAACCACGCCCGCCAGCCGGTCGGCGCTGACCGCCTCCATCAAAAATGCGCGCTCGCGCAATCCGATGCGCTTGCGCAGCACCATGGAAAAGAAAATGGCAAAGGTCATGAACCCAAGGCCGCCGATCTGGATGAGAGACAAGATGACAACCTGTCCAAAGACGGTAAACTGGGTATAGGTGTCAAAAACCACAAGCCCCGTCACACAGGTCGCAGAGGCGGCCGTAAACAGGGCGTCGAGAAAGGAGATGGCGCGGCCGCTCCTGCTCGCCATGGGCAGCATGAGCAGCACAGCCCCCGTCAAAATGATCAATGCAAAGCCGAGCGCCAGCGTTTGCGCCGCGCTCAACTTTCGCTTTTTGCTGGTCTGTGTCATGGCTTGGTTTTCCTCTCGTTTGCCCGGGGCTTGGTTTTGTTTCGAATGGAGTTGTGGCTATTATAGCACAAACCGTTGCAGATTCAACCCTTCCGCTTGAAACTTCATTTCTGCAATATGGAGTATTTGTAATTCTTTTGTCCATATTTCCCGATACTTTTGTGAGATCTGTGAGATTTTGCCTCACTTTTTTGATGCCATACGCTGGATTGATTGTTGAACCTGTCCCCTGTTTATGATACTATTTTATTGTAAAATGGATTAATATGCGTCTTTTTGCCACAGCATCGGCAACTTTTGCCGTTTATCATATGCCTGGCCGCGCGCCAAAAAGAAAACCGACGATGCAACTGACTGAAAGGAACGAAAGTAGATGGATTTCTTCTCGCTCATCACCCTCATCGGCGGACTCGCCTTTTTTCTCTATGGAATGCATGTGATGTCCTCCGGCCTTGAAAAGCTGGCGGGCGTAAAGCTCGAGAAAATTCTAAGAAAAATGACCTCAAGCCCCATCAAAAGCCTGCTGCTTGGCGCCGGCATCACCATTGCCATTCAATCCTCCTCAGCCATGACCGTCATGCTGGTCGGCCTTGTCAATTCGGGCATCATGCAGCTCGGGCAGACGGTGGGCGTCATCATGGGCTCCAACATCGGCACCACGCTGACCGCCTGGATTTTATCGCTCACCGGCATCCAGAGCGACACCTTTTGGCTTCGCCTCTTAAAACCCGAGAATTTCTCCCCCATCTTCGCCATGGTCGGCGTCACCCTGATTATGGCGTCCAAAAGCACGCGGCGCAAAGACGTGGGCGGCATTCTGGTCGGCTTTTCGGTGCTCATGTTCGGCATGAATCTCATGAGCGGCGCCGTCAGCCCTCTGGCAGACGTGCCGGAATTTGCAAATCTGCTCACCATCTTCCGCAACCCCGTGATCGGCGTGCTGGTGGGCACCGTGTTCACCGGCGTCATTCAAAGCTCGGCGGCCTCGGTCGGTATTTTGCAGGCGCTCTCGCTCACGGGCGGCATCTCCTATGGCATGGCCATTCCCATCATCATGGGGCAAAACATCGGCACCTGCGTCACCGCGATGCTATCGAGCATTGGCGTCAACAAAAACGCCAAGCGCGTCGCCGTCGTCCATATCTCCTTTAACATCATCGGCACCGTGCTCTGCCTGGCCGGTTTTTACGGCGTCAACGCCCTGCTGCACTTTGCCTTTGTCAACAACCCCATTGACGGCGTCGGCATCGCCGCGGTTCACAGTATTTTCAACATCGTCACCACACTGATCCTGCTCCCCTTCCCAAAACAGCTTGAAAAGCTGGCCAAGATGGTGGTCAAGGAAGGCGCCAAGAGCGACCGTCCGACCTTTCTCGACGAACTTCTGCTGCGCACCCCCTCCATTGCGGTCAATGAGAGCCGCTCCATGACGGTGCGCATGGCGGGCATCGCGCGCACCAGCGTGCAGCAGGCCGTCTCGCTCTTTGACGTCTATGACCACAAGCTCGCCGATCAAATCCTTGAAAACGAGACCACGCTCGACTGGTTCGAAGATCAGCTCGGCACCTATCTGCTCAAGCTCTCGGGCAAGGAGCTGTCGGACGCCGACAGCCGGCAGGTCTCCAAGATCTTTCTCACCATCGGCGACTTTGAACGACTGGGCGACCACGCCGTCAACCTGACCAAGACGGCGCGCGAGCTCTATGAAAAAAAGTTGCAGTTCTCCCCCGAGGCCCAGCATGAGGTCCATGTGCTGACAGCGGCGCTCACAGAGGCGCTTGAGCTGACCACGCTCTCCTTTGGAAAGGAAAACGTCGAGATGGCCTCCAAAGTGGAGCCGCTCTCGCAGGCTATGTCGGTCGTTTTGTCACAGATTAAGCCGCGGCACGTCGAGCGCCTCCAACGCGGCGAATGTACCATTGAAAAGGGGTTTATCTACTCCGATCTGCTCGCCAATTACGCGCGCGTCTTTGACCACTGCTCCAACATTGCCGCCGCCACCATCGGCGCCAAGCTCGACAACTTTGACACGCACGAATACCTTGACAAGGTCAAAAGTCAGGACAACCCCAATTTTACGGCGCTTTACAACACCTATTTGAGTCAATACTCCGTGTAGTTTCCCAGGGCATTCTAATATTCACTGCATTTGGCGGCCTTGTCCAGTTTGGCAACGCCGCCAGATTTTTTTCGACGTCGCACCCCATCGGCGCATGCCGCAAGACCGCCGAAGCATCTCCCGCGCGAAAAAGCCGACAGCCAAATTGCGCCTGCAAGCGTCCAACTCTGCTGCATCGTATCGCCCGATATCAATCAAAACAAACGGGGCGGTGAACTGAACCGCCCCGTTTGTTCTTCGCCAAAGCCTCAAGCCGGTCACATCGAGGGTTACTCATTGCCCATGGCATACGCTTAAAAAGCGGGGGGCGGCTAGAGCAGTTTTCCCATATCATACTCGTCCACCGGCTCGTTGCAAACCATCAAGGAACACGGTTTTCTTCCCTCGATGCAAAAGCCCGCCTTTTGATAGAGCGCAATGCCGGCCGCGTTGTCGCAGCGCACAGTGAGCTCTAACCTCCGCAGACCCTGGGCCCGCGCCCACTCTTCCAGCCACGCGAAAAGACGTGTGCCAACCCCGCGCCCTCTGGCGCAGGACAGCAGCCCCACCACCACATAGGCGCTGTGCGCCGTGCGCAAAAAAGGCCCGCGCTCGGCGGACAAAAATCCGACGGGCACCCCTTTTGCAAGGGCAAGCAGCAACAAAGAGCCTTTTTCCTCCCATGCTTCAAGCTGCTGCGCCAGCTCGTTTGCGTCTGTGGGCCGCTCTCCGGGCTCATACATCATGGCTTGTGTCTCAAGATCGAGCTGAAGCTGCATATCCAAAAGTGCCGGCGCATCGTCAGGCTGCGCCTTTCTAATTGTAATCTGTTCCATTTTTTTGCCTCCTGCTTTTTTCGTGACCCAAAAAACAGGAGACCTGATCCACTGCCTCCACCCTTATCCCCCTCACCCAAATCTGTTGCCGCCAGAATACCACAGGGTATGCCCGACGGTCAAATCGGTTTCTGCGTCAAAAAGACAACGCCCCTCCATGGAGGGGCGTTGTTTGCTGTGTTTGAAAAGAGGAGGCTGTGCTACATGCGCATGGGATCTCCGTTCACATCGAAGTACTTAAAAATCAAAGTCCAGTCCTCATCCAGCACAAAGGAGGTGTGTACAAATTCCCCGGGTTTTATCAGGTAACGCGCGAGCAAATATTCTTCCGGGGGATATGGCGCCTTCTCTCCCCTTTCATAGCGTACCCTGCATGCATGCACCTCCACCGTGTGCTCCTTGAATTGGGGCGCATCATACGGTCTCCCGCTCAGACGAAAGGTGTCTTTCGTATAGTTGTGCACATACAGAAAAAACCATACGACTTCCCGCGTGAACGGACGTTTTATCCGACCCCAATGCAGACCGCCCCGCTTTGCTGGAATTGTGCTTATATAGGGTGGTGCGAAAAATTCCTTTTTCAGATTGGCCGTAATGGGTTGAAAGCGTCCATTGCACAACGCCTGAGGGCTTCCATCTTTTCGCGCAATATAGACCGAGCGCAAATTTCCATTGCGCACAATGCTTCGGCAAACCAAATCTTCCTTCGTGAAATCCGTTCGCATGCGGGATAATTGATCCATATACTGGTTGATTACAGCCTTTGCCATAAAGTTGTCATCATACTGGCGAAGGGATAAGACGAAGACCAGCGAGGACAAGTACACGGCCAAAAAAGTTGCCGCATACCTGCGAGACGCCTGTGGACTGCCAAGCATTTTTTCCTCCCCTATCTTTTAAGAATATGTCCAATATAATGCTTTGGCTTCGTATTTATGAAACCCAATTTTTGGCGCAATTTTTAAGTCAATTCCGTCAAAACTGAAACTTACATCAGCAGTAAGGGTAATAAAGGGATCCATCACAGTAGCCGAGAAAGTTTTTTCCTCCCCTGGCACAGACGTCTGCTGTGTTTTGAATACTGTTGCCCGCATATAAATTCCTTGATCACAGTGATACCCACAGC
>CABRXB010000049.1 GCA_902474785.1 uncultured Eubacteriales bacterium
TGCGTGCCATATTGAGACCCCCCATATCATTTTTTGTCCAATAACCCATATAGTTTACGCAAGGGAGGGTCGTTTGTCAATGAGTCGCGCTGTGAATCTTTTGCTTTGTTTTTCGTCACTCCTGCTGCGCCGCAAACCTTGCATTTTGACAGATCATTTAGTATGATAATAAATACGACGTTTAGCCCCAAAGAGATATTGATGAAAAAAAGGGTGCTGCGATCAGGAATGAAGGGAGAGGTCGTTTTTCATGAATCTACCCAAAGAGCTGTCGCTGCCCTTGGTGCGCGTCACCGAGGCGGCGGCGTTGCGAGCAGCCCGCACCCAGGGTCGCGGCGACAAAAACGGCACCGACAAAGCGGCGGTCGACGCCATGCGCGGGATGCTCGATTACATCGACATCAAGGGATGCGTCATCATTGGAGAAGGGGAAAAGGACGAGGCCCCCATGCTCTACTGCGGCGAAATGGTGGGTATGCAGCAGAGCGACAGCATGGAGGTCGACATCGCCGTTGACCCGGTTGACGGCACCACCATGACCGCCAACGGCATGGGCAACGCCATTTCGGTCATCGCCATGGGCGAGCGGGGCTCGATGATGAGCATCCCCTGTTTTTATGCGCTCAAGCTGGCCTGCGGCCCCGAGCTGCGCGGCCACATGGATTTGAACGCCTCGCTGTCTGAGAACATCCGCGTGGCGGCGGCGCGGCTTGACAAGTCGTATGCCGATATCACAGTGGCGGTGCTCAACCGCCCGCGCCACGATGCGTTCATCAAAGAGATTCGCGACATTGGATGCCGCATCAAGCTCATTCAGGATGGCGACATAGCGGCCTCCATCGCCACCTGCGACGAGGAGCACGGCATTGACTTCTACTATGGCATCGGCGGCGCGCCCGAGGCGGTGATCTCGGCGGTGGCCATGAAAGCGCTTGAAGGCGATTTGCAGGTCAAGCTGTGGCCTCTCAAAGAGGGGGAAAAGGAGGCGCTGCAAGCCCAGGGCCTGAGCACGACACGCATCTACACGGCGGAGGATCTGGCAAAAGGCGACAATTTGATCTTCTCGGCCACTGGCGTGACCGACGGGACGCTGCTGCGCGGCGTGCGTTTTTACGGCGAGAAGGCCAAGACCCACTCGCTGCTCATGCGCAACCAGACCAAGACGGTGCGCTACATCGAGGCCATGCACAATTTGCACTATAAGACGTTGCCCTCCAAAGAGCTGCATCGGGAAAATCCGGTGTAGAAAAAGGGGAAACCCGGCCCACAAAACGCTGCGCGCAGCGTTTGCGTTTTGTGGCACGCCCTCTTTGCAGCACATAGAATAATAGAAATAAAAAACGGAAAGGGCCCTGGCGGGGCATCCTTTCCGTTTTTTTGATGCGGGAACCGTGGCGGCGCGAAGCGCAAGCCGTGAAAGCGGGACTGATGAGATGTACAGATGGAGAAAACAGGCTTGCGGGCTTTCGGGCAAGATGGGCAAAGTCCGCGAGTCGCTGGGGCCTCCAGATCAACGCGCCGCCAGATGCACCAGCACGGCGCACACCAGCCCGAGCAGCGGGGCATCCACAAGCAGCAGTCGCACAAAGGCGGCGCGGGACAAAAAATGGGTATTCCAGCGATACGGCCGCATGCGGGAATTGAGCCACGTTCCAAAGTCAGAAAGCCCTTGCGCTGCGATGGCGCCCTGCGCCTGAAGCGAAGGGTCGGCGGGCAGGGTGAGAAAGCTGGCGGCACACAGGAGGGCTGCGTCCTCCAAAAGAGCGGGGGAGCAGCGGGCGGCGTCAAAACCGGCCTGCGCCAGAAGCGACGGCAGCTCCTGGGAGGCGAGGACGCGGCCCCGGCAGTCGGCGCGGTCAAAGACAGTCAAAAGGGCGCGCAGCAACGCATCGCGCTCGCTCTGCTCGAGCTGCGAAATCCGATCGATGGTCTGCATGACAATTCACCAGCCTTTGTTTTGCAAAATGAGTGAGAAGAGGGGGGATTTTCCCCTTTTAAAGCAGGCGCGAAAAGAGCAGAAAAGAACCCCAGACAACGAGCATAAAGAGGAGGATGCGATGGTGGAAGCCCCCGAAGGTCAGCGCAATCTTTCCGTCTGCGCGCCACCGTCCAAAAGGGGTGAGACCCTTTGCAAAAAAGCGGATTTCGTCTTTTGCATGCTGCGTCTCAAAGGAGTCGAAAAAATGGCAACTGCAACAAAAGGTCAGCGCGTCCTCCAAAAGAGCGGGGGAGCAGCGGGCGGCGTCAAAACCGGCCTGTGCCAGAAAGAGTTGCAGCTCCTGGGGGGCGAGGGCGCGGCCCCGACAGTCGGCGCTGTCAAAGACAGTCAAAAGGGCGCGCAGCAGCCCAGCTTGCTCGCTCTGCTCGAGCTGCGACATGCGGTCGATCATTTGGACACCTCCTCGCTGGCGGGGCCAAAGGCCCCACAGGTCAGTTTGTGACAACAATGCCATGGGCAATCGGAGCAAACAGGGGGCTACGTCTATCTTCAGTATAGTTGTTTTTTCCTGCAGGGACAAGGCAAATCCTGCACAAAGAAAACATGAAAACAACGGCGATATCCACCAAAAAACTCACGCCACATTCAGAGATTATTGACGAATTTCGAAAATAAAGATAAAATATAAAAGTTATAGCTGCGAAAAAGAAGTAAAAACCTGAAAATCAGAAAGTGCCGGACCTGCCGTCTCCCGTTCAAACGCCCCTTTGAGAAGTCAACCGTTCCGCTCCCATTGACGCGGCAAAGACACAAATGATATACTAATATATTGGAAGATAACGGCATGTCCACTTTGATCACACAATACAAAAAAGGCGTGAAAAATGCTAAGATCGCCTTTGGGAAGTTGGGAAGGGGTGCAGCATGGCAAGAAAGCGGATCAACCGGGGGTATTTGGAGATCTCCCTCTACCTGGCGATCACCGTCTGTATCGGCGTGGCCTTTACCTATTTGCTGTTCAATTCGTCGGGGTTTTTCCTTGGCATCGTCAAGGTGTTTCGGGTGGTGCGCCCCATTCTCATCGGCTTTATTTTGGCCTATCTGCTGCTGCCGCTGGTGCGTCGGGTGCAGTATTATATCGTGAGCAACGTCTTCAAAAATCAATCCAGGAAGTTTCAGTATGTGATGTCGGTGTTTGTCACCTATGTGCTGTTCCTTTTGTTTGTCTTTGCCTTTTTCTATGCGCTGCTGCCCCAGATCGTCAGCAGTATTATCGACAACATTCAAAATCTCACGCAGTATGCGGAGCTTTTGGCCGGCTGGGTGCTCGAGATCAACGAGAGATACTCCATCTCCACCATCGCCGGCTGGACCGAGGAGCAGGTGCGCAACTGGGCCATGGGCCTGGTTGGAAATGGAATCCAGTGGATTTCCAACCGCTTTCCCGGTTTTATCAACCAGACCATCAACATGGCCTCCACCGTGTTCAACGCGCTCATCAGCTTTGTGGTGTCGATCTATGTGGTGCTCGACAAGGACACCTTCAAGGGCCAGTTCAAAAAACTGCTCTACGCGCTGTTCCCGCCCAATGTGGTGGAGACGGTGGTGCGCGTGCTCAAAGACGCCGACCGCATGTTTGGCGGCTTTGTCAGCGGCAAGTTCATCGACTCGATCATCATCGGCATCCTGTGCTTTGTGTTCATGAAGCTGCTGCACATCCCCGAGGCGGTGCTGATCTCGGCGGTGGTGGGCGTGACCAACATGATCCCGACCTTCGGTCCCTTCATGGGTGGCATCCCCTGCGTCATCCTGATGATTTTTGTCGACTACCGCTACGCGC
This sequence comes from uncultured Eubacteriales bacterium, assembly GCA_902474785.1. Taxonomy (GTDB): domain Bacteria; phylum Bacillota; class Clostridia; order Oscillospirales; family Feifaniaceae; genus Galloscillospira. The sequence continues at coordinate 3,780 of CABRXB010000049.1, forward strand.
TCACGCTGGCCATCCTCATCATCGTGCTTCAGCAGTTTGACGGCAACGTGCTCGGGCCCAAAATTCTGGGGGATTCGCTTGGCATCTCGGCCTTCTGGGTGGTGTTTTCTGTGGTGTTTTTCGGGGGCATCTTCGGCGTCTGGGGCATGTTCTTCGGCGTGCCGACCTTTGCCGTGATCTACAAGGAGACGGGGGATTTCATCGACTATCTGCTGCGCAAAAAACGATATCCCGTCAACGAGGAGGCCTATGCCAAAGCGGGCTTTGTGCCCCGGGCGGCGGAGGAGCAGCCGCAGGAATAGCTCGGACAATCGACGCAAAATGACGCATTGTATCCCCTTTTGTCCAAATACGCATTGACAAACAAAGAAAGACAGGATATACTAACGTGCGAACCTACAATTTGATACCTTTATCAAGAGCGACGGAGGGAACAGGCCCAATGATGTCCGGCAGCCTGCCGCAAGGCGGTAAGGTGCCAAATCCTGCGGCGCAGAGCGCCGGAAGATGAGGGGGAGAGAACACCTTGTGGCAACATGCCTCGTCTTTGTGACGAGGCTGTTCTTTTTCCCGTAAAAATTGAGGGAATTTTAAATCCGCTATTAAAAAGGAGAAGAGAAATGGTCAAAAAGCTTTTCACATCAGAATCTGTCACCGAGGGGCATCCCGACAAAATCTGCGATCAGATTTCCGATGCGGTGCTCGATGCGATGCTCGAGCAGGATCCCGCCTCGCGCTGCGCCTGTGAGGTGACAGCCACCACCGGTCTGGTCTCTGTCATGGGAGAGATCACGACCAACGCCCTGATCGACATCCCGGAGATTGTGCGCTCGGTGCTGCGCGAGGTCGGCTACACCAGAGCCAAATATGGGTTCGACAGCGAGTCCTGCGCCGTCATCACCTCAATTGACAAGCAGTCGGCCGACATCGCCATGGGCGTGGATCGTGCGCTCGAGGCCAAGCAGGGCGAGATGAGCGACGCCGAGGTTGAGGCCATCGGCGCGGGCGACCAGGGCATGATGTTTGGGTTTGCCTGCGATGAGACGCCCGAGCTCATGCCGCTGCCCATCTCGCTGGCCCACAAGCTGGCCATGCGCCTGACCGAAGTGCGCAAAGCCGGCCTTCTCCACTACCTGCGGCCCGACGGCAAGACGCAGGTGACGGTCGAGTATGACGACGGCCGCCCCTGCCGGGTCGACACGGTGGTCATCTCCTCGCAGCACAGCCCGGACGTGGCCATCGACGACATGCGCGCCGATCTGATCGAGCATGTCATCAAGCCCATCATCCCGGCCGAGCTGCTCGACGAGGGCACCAAGATCTATGTCAATCCCACCGGGCGCTTTGTCAAGGGCGGCCCCTCGGCCGATTCCGGTCTGACCGGTCGCAAGATCATTGTCGACACCTATGGCGGCTACTCCCGTCACGGCGGCGGCGCCTTCTCCGGAAAGGATGCCACCAAGGTCGACCGCTCGGCGACCTATGCCGCGCGCTACATCGCCAAAAACGTGGTGGCGGCGGGCCTGGCCAGAAAGTGTGAAATTCAACTGGCCTATGCCATCGGCGTGGCCCGCCCCGTGTCGGTCATGGTCGACACCTTCGGAACCGGCGTGATCGACGAGGAGATCATCTCCGAGCTCATCACACAGCATTTTGATTTGCGCCCCGCCGCCATCATCGAGCGGCTGGAGCTGAGAAAGCCCATCTACCGTCGTCTGGCGGCCTATGGACACATGGGACGCGAGGAGCTTGGCGTCAAATGGGAGCAGACCGACGTGGCGCCCGCACTGCGCGCCGCCGCCGGCCTGCAATGAGTGGCCCGAAAACCCGCGCGGCACGCTGGTTGTGCCTTCTGTGTCTGACGCTTTGCGCGGCGCTGCTTTTGGCGCTTTGCGCCTGCCAACCGCCCTCAAACAGCAAGGTGCGGGTGATCGGCAGCTCTTTTGGCAGCTACTCCATTGCAAAGATGGTGGCGGGCGACCATGCCGTCGTCAATCTGATGAGCACGCAGGACGCCGATCCCCACGGCTATGAACTCGACTCCTTTGCCATCGCCAATCTCGGCCATGCCGACCTGCTGCTCACAATGGGACAGGACATCGACGAATGGCTGCCCGATAGCCAGAAAAGCATTGACAGGGCGGGGACGATCGTGCTTGATCTCTCTGCGTCGGGCGATGCCCACCGCCTGCTTTTGCCGGGTGAAGCCGCAGCCTTTGCGCTTGAGGTGGGCGAGCAGCTCGGCCAGCTCGACGAGGATCACAGGGAAGACTATGCCTCGGCCGCGCAGACGCTTTTTGAAGCGTTTGAGGCGCTGGATGTGCGACTGCGCGACGCTGTGGCCTCCATGCCGGCGCTCGCCGTCTTTGGGGCCAACCCCTTTGACTGTGCAAAGGAGGCTCTGGGCGTGACGCTGGTGGCCGTGCGCCAGAGCTGTGATCAGGAGGACGTCGTCTGGGAGAAAGAGGACATGGACGCCGCGCGCGAAGCCGGAGCAGCGGTGCTGCTCTATACCGAACGCGATGATGAGATACAGGCGCTGGCGCTGGCGCAGGAGCTTGAAGTGCCGGCCGTTTTGTGGCACACGCTGCACATGCTGCCAAAGCAGCAGCGCGAGCAGGGCGCCACGGCGCTGACTCTTTTGGAGCAGACGGTGACGGCGCTTGAAAATGAACAAGAGGAGTGAGCAACATGGGATCTTTGGATACGCTGCTCGATCTGGTTTACCCGCCTCGCTGTCCCTTTTGCGGCAGGGTGACGCCGGAAGGCGCACCCTGCCCTTCCTGTGTGGAAGAGTTGTCGCAGATACCGCCGGTTGAGCAGGCGCTTGCGGGCGTTGCCGGAAGTTACGGCAGGCTGATTGTGGCCTACCCCTATGAGGGGATTGTGCGCCGGGTCGTGCTGCGCTATAAAAAGCTCGGGCAAAGACAGCTCGACGAATTGCTGGCCGCCTATTTGTCGGTGGCGCTGCGCCGTCAGGCCACTGACTGGGCTTTTGACCTGGTCACAGCGGCGCCCGGCAACAGACGCAACGTCCATACAAGGGGATTTGACGCGGGCGAGCGCATCGCGCAACAGGCGGCGCGCCTGTTGGGGTTGCCCTTTTATCCGCTCTTTACGCCTCATGACGGGCCCTCGCAAAAGGAGCTCACCGAAGCGCAGCGGCTGCACGCTGCAAAGGGAATTCATCTGAAAGAGAATGCCCCTGATCTGACAGGGCTGCGCATATTGCTGGTCGACGACGTTGTGACCACCGGCGCCACGATTGCGACGTGCGGGGCTGCGCTGCGTCAGGCCGGCGCTTGTGAGGTGATGGCCGCCGCTGTCGCCATAACCAACAAGCCGCAGCAGGAGCAGGCCAAGCTGCAACTGACGGCGGCCAGTCCGCGAGAGGAAACAGAAAAACCGCAGAAAATCATCAGATTGTAAGGGGGATAAGCTGCCTGAGGCAGCCGGCTTTTTGCGGCCTTCTGTTCTGGACGTGAAACAAAAAACAAACAATACCGCGGCAGCGTCAACAGGGGCCGTTTCCACGCAAGGCGCAGCGATCGGTCTAACCGATCTTTCCACGACGGGCCGCCCAAGGCGGGAAAAAAGGCCGGCATCTTTTGTCAGCAGCGGCAAAGGCGCAGCAAAGGTTCTGGCGACCGGAGCGGCAACGAGCGGCAGCCAGGCC
>CABRXB010000050.1 GCA_902474785.1 uncultured Eubacteriales bacterium
GCATGTCGACGCCAAGCATCTCCTGCGCCCTGCCCAGCGCCCCGGCGTATTGCGTGGGCATTTCCTTGTCTGCGTTGTCCTCAATGATAGCCTGCGCCGCCTCGCGCACGCCTTCAAAGCGCCCCGCCGCAAAGAGCCGGTTTGCGCTGTTCACAGCGCCCTCCATCGAGCGAATGGCCTCATATATCACTTGAAGCTGTTCGCCCGTCAGCTCGACAAAGGGGATGTTTGCATTCTTGACAGCCTTCTCAAACAGGCCGTTTTCCGCAAGCAGGGCATCGTTAACGGTAAACCCGCTCCCATATTGCCGAAAGGCGTCTCTGGCCTGTTCGAGCGCCGCTTTGAGCCGCAGCGCCTTTTCCACTTCTGACAGGGCCGCCCTGCCCTGCTCCGTGCTCTGTTCCATGCTCTCGTAGGAGACCGTCTGCTCCCCGTCCGGCGTGATCATGCGAAATGGCAGTTCCTCCCCGGCAAGAGAGTTCTCCTGCATAGTCTCAAAGGAAAAGCCGCTTTCCAGCTGAATGGCGTCGAGCAATATGCCAACGCTTTGGGCAAGCTCTGCCGGAACGTGCTGCTTGTCTGTCGGATGCTTTAGCTTGCGCGCCAGTCTCCGGGCGGCGCGCTCTGTCTTGGCCCGCAGTTCCCGAAGCGCACGGCGCTCGTCTCGGGTCTTGTATTTTGCCTCCACCTGCTGCGCCAGCTCCCCGCGGCGGGCCCGCTCTTTTTGCAGCATCTCCATGCGGCGCAGTCGGTCGAAGGATTTTTGCTTGGCAAAGCGCGCCTCCTGCCTGTCCGCCCACGTCATGGGCGCCTGCGGCATGTCGTGAAAGCTGTCTAAAATATCCGCGGCAAGCGACTGCACAGCCACATCCATCTGCGCCGAGTAGGGATTTTCCCAGATGGGCCGCAGATCATCCAAAACTTCCACAATACGCAATAGCTGATCCGCCTGTGTTGTCGTCTGTTGCGCGTCAAAATATTCTGGCCAGAGCTCAGAGAGTTGGGAAAACATCTGGTCAATGCTCATCCCATCCTTGGAGGAGAGGGACAGCCTTCCAAAATTTTGTTTGCGCAGTTCCGCGTATCCACCGACGCTCTCAAGCTCTGCAAAAAGCAATTGTGGCACATGCAGCTTTGTGTTGCGAAGATAGCTGCGCAGCTCCGCATAGCTCTCATAGAGCTCGTTTTCCTGCCGGATGGAGCTCTCCAGGATGTTTTTTGCAATGTCTCGTGTCTGTTTGTTCACGTCCCTCCAAAACGCCTCAAAGGAAATCGAATCCTCATGCTGCATCCGCCCTGCGTTTGAGAGCTCGTCAAAAAGCGTCACAAGTTGGTCTGTCAGTGCTTTTTTGTCGTATTTCGAGGAATGTTGCGAGAGAAGCGCCCCGGCATACTGCCCCGTCACGGCGCGGTTGATCTGAATGCCCTCGCTTTTTTTGAACTGCTCGGAAAGCCGCTCCACCTTTTCTTCCAGTCGCGCGATCTCCCGCTCCATGGCCGCCGTGCTCTTGAGGGAATATTTTGTGTTGCTTTTTCCGTCGGGTGTGGATATACTAGTAGTGCTGGATACAGCCCTTCTGCCGGTCTCACTTTTTTGTGAGTTCACGGTATTGCTGTATCCAGCTTTATCTTTGTCTGTCTCTCTTTTCAGATTCAACAAATCATATAAAATCAACCTCCCATTCGAACGTAAGGCGACTACAACTTGAGCGGTATATTCATTTTCTCCAATGTGAAGTAATACTTTACCACGCGCAAATTCCTGAATGTTGTCTTTTCTGGGATGAAACAGCGCCTCGTTAATATAATGATGGGAAACTTTTAGGATTTCATCTATATTGTCAGTGGCGCGTAGTTTATCAGCATATAATTGCGGTTCTCTTTGCATGATTCTCTGTGTGTATTTGGAGAAAGTCATCTCCCGAATACTTTGCTTGTCAATTTCAATCACATTGTTTCCAACCTGCACGCCATTCGGGAATTTTTTGCGCAGATTGTCTTTTATCGCTCTAATCCACTCTTTTTTCGGTACACCAGCCAAAATGTCGTTTTCAACCTCTACATAGGGTGTATTATCCTGCGTATACTTGATCGAATACCGCGCCCCGCCGTCTGTCTGGTCGGCACTCTCTTGTCCCTTCTGCGCCGAGATCCACTTGGTGAAATGCTGCAAAATCGCCTTGCCCTGTTTTTCGTTGAGATTTTGCAACTTGACATCATACCCTAGCTGTCGGCTGAGGGCGCGCTCCACAACGTCGCTCCCAATTTCCTGTTCGATGCGCGCTTTGGTCTGCGGCTTCATGCTCAAATCGTCTGTCACATATCGGCCGCGCGCAAGCGAAAGATAGCCCACCACCCGGCCGCCCGCGGCTTCAACCGCCTGGGTGAGCGACATGAGCGTGGAGCCGCTTGACACCACATCGTCAACCAGCACAAAGTGCCGACCGGTCAAGTCCTGCTGCTGTCCGTCAAGGGTGAAGGTCACGGGGTGAATCAGGCGATCCCATGTGCTGGCAAGGTCTTTCATGCCGCTTTTTCCGGTCTGAAACACCCCCTCGAAGGTGCTGCCGCCCGTCCTTTGCGCTGTCATGCGCGCAAGCGCAAGGGGAAGCGCGTTGCCGCCCGTTTCGTAGCGCACCGGCACAAGCTCCGCCCCTTTGAAATGCCTGCCCGCTTGCTCAAAAAAGTCGTCCTTCATCACGGTGTTGAGCAGCCGGTTTGCAGCGATGGCGCTGCCGTCCTTGGCCTCGCGCAACAGCGCCATCCACCCCTCTTTTTGCGACATCGTTCCATAGGACGTGTTGGCAATCAGCGGCATGGTTCGCTCTTGCTCCAGCTTTAAGCTGAAGCGCGCCGCATCGGTTTCGCTCTCCTTCGCGGGCGTAAAGTCCGGCGCGCCCTTGATGGAATATTTTGTGTTGCTATTGTCGCCTGTTTTGGATATAATGGAAGGGGAACCGAAGGTGGTTGAAGAGAACGGCAATTGGAGCCTATTATCGCGCAACCATTGTTCGGTTCTTTTTTTGTTGGGGTCTATATACAAAATGGGGCTGGTGTTGATCAATGATTGGGATGATTCCTTCCCATACGCGCTGGCAATTTTGAATTCATCAAGTTCGATACCACCTTTGCTGGCTGGAGAAAGCTCCAGAATGGCTAGCACAGGAACTCCGTTTTCATCTGCAATTTCACCAAACATGGTCACTCTGCTCATTGCGCTCTTTGATTGCATGATAATCACTGGGTTTTCAATGATTTCAGGAACCTGTTTGATAATAGAATCTGTCATTTCAGGATGGGCAGCCTTTATTTTGCGAATTTTCCCCGTATCCCAAGTAATGCGGCGATCTTGAACTCCAATGCTTTTCAATGCAGCAGAAGTTCGACCTACTAATAATGAAACAGATGCCTTTGGATAATTCGAAACCCATTGATCATAAGCTCTGGAAAAATTCTCATTCAAATGATACCGCGCCTCGCCGCCTGTCTGGGTGGCGTTTTTTTGTTGCTCTCTTGCTTGTTGCACCTGCTGCTGCGCCGCGTCGAGCGTCTTTTGCCAGAGCGCCGCGGCCTGCTCCACCGTGTGCATGTCGGCGCCAAACTGCGCCCTGGCCGCCTCGTCCTGCGCGGCCTTGTCCCCGGCAAAAAACGCTTTGATCTTTTGAATGGCCTCTTTTACAACGTCAAACAGCTTTTGCGCCGCGCTGCGCTGTTCCCTTGCAAATTCCGCAAAGAGATTTTGATTTTCCAGCATCCGCTCGGTATAGTTGGCCACCACTTCATCCATGGCGCCCTGGGTGTCGGTCAGCACGCCAAATTCCCGATATTGCTCGTTTGTATAGTTCACTTCTGTAGTGCCAAGTGCATCCTTTTGATTGAGCACATAATCCCGATAAAGGCGATATTGCTCTGGCGCCAGCTCTTGCAGACGGTGCGTCACCTCGTGGGCCAGCACAGTCATCACGGGGCTCTCTGCATCGGCCGAGATGGTGATGACGCCCTTTTCAATGACGCCATTGACGCCGCCCTTGCCGCTCGGCTCGCCCATTGTGATTTTCACGCCCAGCGCCTTCCCCACGCGGTTCAGGGTGTCTTTTTGGCCGCTCTTCAAGCCTTTGTCATACGCGCTTGCAACAAAGCCCGCCTCGCTGCCCTCTAGGGTGGCATAGCCTGTTCTCGTCTTTTCAAACACCGCGGCGCGCGCCACGCCCTCCTTGTCTTTTGCAAGGGAAGCCTTGGCGTCCATGACGCCGGCGAGATATGCCGCCTCCACCTGATAGTCGTTCATGGCGCTCCCGGCGCGTCGGCGCGCCGTATCCTCGCCCGCTCCCGTCAATCCCGCCTGATACGCCGTGCCAAAGGCGCGGATGTAGTCGACGTCGTCCACGTCGGCGTTGCGCACGGCAAAAAAAGCCTCCTGCCCCGTCTTGCCAAAGCTGCGCGCCGCTTCGTTTAGCAGTCGAGGCGGTGAGAGAATGGGGCCATCAGGCTGTGGCGTCGCTTCGGCCGGCTCACGCTGCATCTCTTGCGCCGCGCGCAAGAGGGGGTCGTCAGCCGGCCCGCTCTCCTGCTGCATCTCCATTGCCGCTCGCATGAGGGGGTCGTGCGCTTGCTTTGTCGCTGTCTGTCCATCCTGTTCTTGACGAACGTCGTTTTGCCGATCTGCTAAGCCATCTGGCGCAGCTAATTGCTCGCCGTCCTCCTGCCTGCTTTCACCAAGATCTGCCGTCTGGATGTTTTTCTCTCCCGACTGCAAAAGACGATTCGCCATGCCATAGCCAACGGTTTGCACCCCGCCCACCATCGCAGCGATCTTTGCCCCTTCGCCGGCCGCCTCTAAAATCTCCGATCTTGCGTCTTTGTCCTTGCCGGTCACGGCACGCCCCAGAACCTCGGCAGCGCCAAGCGCCAAGTTTCCGGCGCCACCCCCTCCACGCGAGAATGTCAACGATGAAGGATCTGACACGGTACCCCTTGCAATATCTCTGCCCAATTGTTTGAGAAGATAGGACTGTTCCGACAGCGTCTGTCCATTTTGAATGCTTCCATCTTGCATGCGTTGCGCATTGGCGATGGACACAGCCTGTTGAAGCCCCTCCTCCAGCGCCTCGCCGCCGATGTTCAACCCGTACTTCCCCAGTGCTTTCAACGCCTTTTTTGTGGTGCTTTGTGTCGCCTCTTTCGCGACTGATTTGGCGCCGTCGGCGAGGGTATTCACCAGTTTTCCACTTCCAAGCGTTGCAAGATCGAACATGGCGTCCCCGGCTTCAATGAGAGCCGAGACAAAAGCCTCATCGTTTGCAGCGGCTCGCGCAGTCTCTTCATCCACCCCCAGTTCAATGAGTGTGCGAAATGCCGCGCCGCGCATTCTCTGAAACGAGTACATCCCGCTCCCCGCAGCGATGCCCGCCTTGGCACCCAGCGCCGTGCCGACGCCGGGAATCAAGCTGCCTGCGCCCCCTCCGACCAGTGCGCCTACCGCACGAGCTTTGGTTTGACCCCAAAGCTGGGGCAGATAGCCTGCAAACAACTGTGAAATCCAACGAAGCGTCGCGTCGTCGGCCAGCGTTTCCCTATTGTCGTGCTGAAATTCCTCAATGAGCGTGTCAATGGCCTGCATATAGGCGCGGTTTTCATCCGTGGGTTTCGAAAGATATTCGTTCCAGGCCATGTCCTGATCCCCTTTCAACCACCCAAGATGCGCATTGGCACCAAATTGCCCAAAAAAGTTGTCTTCAAAAGTTTTCCCGCTCTTGTCGAGAACGTACCCTTGTTTTTCCAACGTCCTCCCCGCACCCTTGGCCGTGTCAAGGGCGCTTTTTTTCGTCGTCATCTCAAGGGCAGCCTGCTTTAGCACATCGTCTGCCTTTTGCACATTCCCGCTCTGGGCTATGGCGCGCCCAACCCCCTTGTTGGCCGTGTGTTCTTGAAACAGGGAAGCCCCGTAATCCACTGTGGCGCGCCGCTGCTCCTTGCGGCTTTCCTTTTGACTGATTTTATTTTTCGTTGTTCCCGGCGCCTGCCCCAGCGCGACGTCAAGGTTGTCCAAAAAACTTCCCATCTGTCCCTCCTCTATCCACGCACAAATTTATCCTCGTTTGACAACAAATTACTCCAGCCGTATTCCACTGCAATGGCTTTTCCCTCACGCTCCGTGATGGTTTTATTGACAATGGCATTTCGCAACGTTTGCAGCATGAGCTTCTCTGGCAATCCCTGCCGATACATATTCCGCAAGGACGCCTCCACATAAAACTTCCCAAACGACTTGTCTTTATCATCCTGAATCTTGCCTTCGTTTACACCGTTGTCGTCGTCAACCAAAGGGGGCAGCCAGACTACTGTACCGTCCTCATTTACCTCCTTTTGGTATCCCTGTGCCAACATCTCCGCCTCCATAGGGTCTACCCCTCCGTCGTCTGGATTCACCACGCCACCCGGGTCGCCGCCCTCATCAACCTTACTGCCGTACCTCACCGGACTGCCCACAACGGGCGCATTCTGCCGGGCGTAGGCGACCTCCATGGCGGCGATCTGGGCGGGGGAATAGCCAAGCGCCTCAAAGCCCGAAAAATCCCCAGCCGCAGCGAGCACCTGCGCGCGCTGCAACTGCCGATCATAGGCTGTCTCGTCGGCGTAGATGCCTCTGTTATAGGCCGTCTCATCGCTGTAACGCGCGTCGCTCACAGCGTCCCTGCCCACCTGATACTGCCGGTTCCAGTCGTCGCTGTACTGACCATAGGCAAAGTTTCTGTCGGCATTGTACTGCGAGAGCCGATCAGCATACCTGCCGTAGCTCGTGTTGTCGAGCCCCGTCAGCATCGAAAGGTTGTCTCTTTTTTGCCCGATGTCGTTCAAATACATCTCATAGGCGAGCTGGTGCAGCTCCGGGATCTTGTCATTCAGCCCCGCCATGTAGTTGTCATAGGCCTGCTGGGAGGCGGTCGTGGCATAGGAGCTGGCCAGTCCGCCCGTGCGCGCTGAAATCTGCGCCAGCGTGTCCTGCATGGCGCGACTGCCCGCCCTGGTGTAGCTGTCCTTGTACTGCTGGTACAGGGGATCGGTCTCGTAATCATAGGAAAACGGCTTTTGCCCCAGCAGCTCTTTTGTCAGATCGTCGATCTGCCGCTGATACTTGGAGGCGTAGCTGGGGGCGCTCGCATAGGAGAAGCCGCTCCCGCCGCTGTAGGACGGGGCTGTGGAACCGCCGCCCATCGGCGTGTAGTTGAGCAGATCGCCCTTGTCGTAGCCCTCATACCCCGTCCCCGTCTTCATATAGCCGGCCGGCGCGTCGTTTTTGGCGGCGTCGCGCGCGGGGTCGGTCACGGTCGCGCCCGCGATCGCGTCGCTTTTCGACTTTGTTTTGACGCTCTCCTTCACCTTG
>CABRXB010000051.1 GCA_902474785.1 uncultured Eubacteriales bacterium
GTGGGACAATGGCAGGGTCGGCGGCAAAGGCGCAGCAAAGGCCCCGCTGTGAAAACCATTGTCGCGGACTGGTTGAACGTCAGGCTGCACATGGCGTCCCGACCATGGCTGCCGGGATTTCGATCGAAGAGGGGAGGGGACTGTATGGGCGTTGAAGTGACCGAGGTGACAAAGGGCGGCCCCTGTCACGGGCATGTAAAGCCCGGCGAGCTGCTTGAGGCCATCGACGGACATGCCATTGTCGACGTGCTCGACTACATGCACTTTTCGGTCGGCAAGGACCCGGTTCTCACGTTGAGCGACAGGAAAGGCCGGCGGCGGGAGCTGCGCATCAGAAAGCCGCGCTATGAGGAGCTCGGGCTCTCCTTTTCCAGCTTTTTGATGGATACGCAGAAAAGCTGCTCCAACCGGTGTATCTTCTGCTTTATCGACCAGCTCCCCAAAGGCATGCGCGACACGCTGTATTTCAAAGACGACGATGCGCGTCTTTCCTTTCTCATGGGCAATTATATCTCCATGACCAACCTTTCGGAGCACGACGTGCAGCGCATGATCGACTATCGCATCAGCCCCATCAACATCTCGGTGCACACCACGAACCCCGCGTTGCGCAGCAAAATGCTGGGCAATCAGCGCGGCGGGCAGAGCCTTGCCATTCTCGACCGGTTTGCGCAGGCGGGACTTGATCTCAACTGTCAGATCGTGGTGTGCAAAGGCGTCAACGACGGCGAGGAGCTGACGAGGACGCTGGACAAGCTGCTGTCGCTCGCCCCTGCAGTTGACAGTGTGGCGGTGGTGCCGGCGGGCCTGACGGGGCACCGCGACGGCCTCTATCCGCTTGAACTGCTCGACGAGAGGGACGCCGCCGATGTGATCGACCGTGTGCTGCGCGTGAGCGAGCGTGCGCTCGACATGCATGGGCACCGCATTGTCTTTGCCTCCGACGAACTCTATCTCAGAGCAGGCATCCCCATTCCAGAGGTGGAGTTTTACGAAGATTTTCCACAGCTTGAGAATGGAATCGGCATGATTGCCATGTTGTGCGAAGAGGTGCGCGCAGCATTGCCCGACCTTGTGCCGCCCCCAAAACCGCGGCGTGTCACGGCGGTCACGGGCGAATCTGTTTTCCCTTATTTACGAACACTGGTTGACGAAATCGAGAATAAATGCCATAATAATTTAACTGTGATGCTAAAGCCCATTCGAAATGATTTTTTTGGGGGCGGCATCAACGTCACAGGACTTGTCACAGGGAGCGATATCGCAGCGCAGCTAAAGGGCTGTGATCTGGGCGAGGCGCTTGTGGTGCCGGCCGTGATGCTGCGCTATGACCGCGCCTGCTTTCTCGACGATGTGACGCCGCAACAGCTCTCACAGCAGCTTGGCGTGCGCGTGGAGATATCGGAGATGAGCGCACAGGGGCTGGTGGAGTCTCTGACCGGTCAGCCGCTCTCCGGCATCTGAATTTCATCAAAAAGAAAAAGATTGAGGTATACAATGGCAAAACCCGTTGTCGCCATCGTGGGGCGCCCCAATGTGGGAAAATCCACGCTTTTCAACAAACTGATCGGCCAGCGCCTGTCCATTGTGGAGGACACCCCGGGTGTCACGCGCGACAGGGTCTATGCACAGTGCAACTGGAATGGACGCACCTTTGTGCTGGTGGACACCGGCGGCATTGAATTGACCACCGACGATCAGATCATGCGCGACATGCGCGCACAGGCGGAGATGGCCATTGACACCGCCGACCTTGTGGTGCTCATGGCCGATGTCGAGACCGGCGTCACAGCCGCCGATCAAGCGGTTGCCGACATGCTGCTCAAAGCCAAAAAGAAGATTTTGCTCGCCGTCAACAAGGTCGATGCAACAGGCAGCACTCCCCCTGAAGTGTACGAATTTTACAATCTGGGGCTTGGCGACCCCTACCCCATCTCCTCGATCCACGGGCTTGGAACAGGCGATTTGCTCGACGAGATTGTGGCGCTTTTGCCGCCTGAGCAGGAGGAGCAAGAGGACGAAGAGGCGATTAAGGTGGCCGTGATCGGCAAGCCCAACGCCGGCAAGTCGTCGCTGGTCAACCGCATTTTGGGACAGCAGCGCGTCATCGTCTCAAGCGTGGCGGGCACCACGCGCGACGCGGTGGATTCCCCCTTTGAAAATGAATATGGACGCTATGTTTTCATCGACACCGCAGGGCTTCGCCGCCGGCGCGCTGTGGAGGAAAACATTGAAAAATACAGTGTCATCCGAGCGAACATGGCCATTGACCGCGCCGACGTCTGCCTGATTTTGATCGACGCCACCGAGGGCGTCACGGAGCAGGACACCAAGGTGGCGGGTCTTGCGCACGAGAGCGGCAAAGCCTGTGTGATTGTGGTCAACAAGTGGGACATTGTGGAAAAAGACCACCGCACGATGGACGAGATGCGAAAGGAAGTGGGTCAAAAGTTTTCCTTTATGAGCTATGCCCCCATCACGTTTATTTCGGCCAAAACAGGGCAGCGTGTGGATCGTTTGTTTGAACTCATCAACTATGTCCACGAGCAAAACTGCACGCGCATCTCCACGGGGAGGCTCAACGAGGTGCTGTCCGACGCCATGCTCAAGGTGCAGCCGCCCACAGACAAGGGCAAGCGCCTGAAGATTCTCTATATGACGCAGGTGAGCGTCAAGCCGCCCACCTTTGTCATCTTTTGCAACAGGGCCGAGATTTTTCACTTCTCCTATCAGCGATATCTGGAAAACCAGATTCGCTCGGTCTTTGGGCTGGAGGGGACCAGCATTCGCTTTATCATCCGGGAAAAGGGCGACCGAAACTGAATGTCCGGGCGTTGACCCGCAACACAAACTTAGGGGGACACTTTTGTGAACATCAATTTCAACGACGTGTTTATTGTGCTCTTTGGTTACCTGCTGGGCAGCATCAACTTTGCCATCATCATTTCAAAGGCCAGCGGCAATGGCGACGTGCGCGACTACGGCAGCGGCAACGCCGGCACCAGCAATGTGGCGCGCACCATCGGTCTCAAATATGGCGCCGTGGTCATGATTCTCGACATTCTCAAGGGCTTTATCGCAGCGCTGGTCGGCAGGCACTTTGTGCCGGCGGACGGCGCGTTGCTCGGCGGCTTTGCGGCCATTTTGGGTCATCGCTATCCCATCTATTTCCGCATGAGAGGCGGCAAATCGGTCGCCACCTACGGCGGCGTTCTGCTCGCCATCGACTACCGGATCGCGCTTTGTTTCGCCGCGGCTTGGCTGTTTTTTATCCTCGTCACAAAGTATATGGCCATGGGCGCGATTTTGGGTGTGTGGATTGTGCCTCTGGTTTCGAGATATTTTCAGCCCGAGATCACGATTTTGCCGACCTACACCATCGCGATCGGGTGGATTTTGGTGTTCTTCCACCGCAAGAACTTCAAGAGAATCCGCAACAGAGCCGAACCCAAAGTGACCTTTAAGCTGCATGAAAAAGAAGAAAAATACGAATAAGACGCGAAAAAACCCTTGATTTTGACGAGTTGAAATGATACAATATTCCTTGCCGCGCGCAATGCGCGATGTGGAAGAAAAAACAATGCTTAAAAGCATAGGAGGAAATAGAGTATGGCGAAGTGTGATGTTTGCGGCAAGGGCGTTAGCTTTGGTATCAAAGTGTCCCACTCTCACAGACGCTCCAACCGCGCCTGGAAGCCCAATGTCAAGCGTGTCAAGGCCGTTGTCAACGGTGCGCCCAAGCACATCAATGTGTGCACCAGATGTCTGCGCTCCGGCAAGGTGACGCGCGCAGTCTAAGGCGGAGAAAAACAACATAAGGTGTCAAACCGGGCGGGCGCATCACAGTATTTGTGTGCGCCGCCTTTTGCTGTAAAGAAAAGTACGGGATTGCTCCCAATGTCAGTTAACCAGACGAATCGGCAGATAAATCGGATTCATTTTAATATGTCTTAGGCGGATAAGGCATGCTCGACAAATTGGGCTTTGCAGAGGTATTTATGAAGAGCATATTGTTAAGTGCAGACAATGAAATAAGCGTATTCTCCGTTCCGAATGAAGTAGCCGATAATCTTGAGCAATATTGCTTGGAGTTTTGCTGTAATTGGTTACACAAAAGTCCCAAAGCAGAAAAGTATCGAGTTGAAATGCGTGGTGTGATCGGTGTGTGTTATAGCGAAAAGGATTTTATTGATTATCTAAATCAATATATTTGTGACGAACGATCAAGATTGATCACGACCCTTGTTGATGTTTATGACGAGAATGAATTGCCTCAAGAATATGCTGGGCTGCCGTATTTCAATTTTTAACAACTTCAACTTTCGAGTTTAACCTTGTAACCATAGAAAAAGCACTTGCCTCGTATAAACGGGGTGGGTGCTTTTTTGGTACGCCCAAAGCAGCAACTTATGGCATTGGAATTGCTCCCGCCTTTTTGTGTTTATATGAACATGCGATTTCTGGAAAACGCTCGTTGTTTCGATGGGCGTAAGCATATCATTGAATTGCTTTGCCTCCCCCTCAAAAAAAGTAGGTTATCTGCTTAAAAAGTGTTCTCTGCACAGGCGCGCGTTTCCTGTCAAGGGGGCAGGTTTTTGGGGTTTCGCGATTGAAACGGGGAAATGCCCCAAAAGAAAGAGGAGCGGCAGTTGTCATTTGGAACGAAAACAGGTATAATAATTCTCTAAACCGTTGATGGCACAGTGTCTGTGCGAACAGCGTTTGAGCCTGTGTCCAACATTGTTTGGATCGTGAGTTGGCATTGATTTTCAACAAGACAAAATTTTTGCCGTCGGGGCTGCGATGGACTTTGTTGGATGCAAATGGCATCAAGGAAGATGCGCTGGTTCAGGCTGGGCAAAAAGGCTTTTGCGCTGGTCTGGTAGAGCCGGGTTTAAGGAAAAGGTCAGCCTGCAAGGTTACATGCAAAAAGAGGGGAGACAACGATGCAATATTCCATTTCGCTGGGACATATCATAGACAAGTTTGAACTTGAAGAGCTGCACATGCCCGAAACGGGCAGGAAAAAGCAGATCCTGCGTTCCGACCTGCACCGTCCGGGGCTTGCGCTGGCGGGGTTTACAGAGTTTTTTGACAACAAGCGCCTTCTGCTGATGTCGCGCAGCGAGATTGCCTACCTGCGTCAGCTCGATCCCACCCTGCGCAAAAGCCGCATCGATGAGATGCTCAGCCGGCGTTCTCCCGCTTTGATCCTGGCACGCGGCGTCATTCCGCTGCCCGAGCTGCGGGAGGCCTGTCAGAACTTCGGCGTGCCGCTGCTGCGCTCCAACGAGAGCTCCACCATCCTCACCTCCAAGCTCTTTGAGTATTTGAGCATCCAGCTCGCTCCGCGCACCACCATGCACGGGGTGCTGATGGAGGTCTATGGATGGGGCGTGCTCATCACGGGGGAGAGCGGAATCGGCAAAAGCGAGACCGCCGTCGAGCTCATCAAACGCGGACACCGGCTTGTCGCTGACGACGCTGTGGAGATCAAGCGCCTGCCCGACGGCAGATTGCAGGGCACGGCGCCCGAATCCATTCGGCATTTTATTGAGATCAGGGGCATCGGCGTGCTCGACGTACGCCGTCTGTTTGGCATGAGCGCCGTCAAGCTCTATGAAAACGT
This sequence comes from uncultured Eubacteriales bacterium, assembly GCA_902474785.1. Classification (GTDB taxonomy): domain Bacteria; phylum Bacillota; class Clostridia; order Oscillospirales; family Feifaniaceae; genus Galloscillospira. The sequence continues at coordinate 5,630 of CABRXB010000051.1, forward strand.
GTTGCTCATGGTGCGCCTTGAAAATTGGGACAGCAAGAAAAAGTACGACAGACTGGGCCTGGAAGACGAGACCATGGACATTCTCGACGTGCCGGTGTCCACCATCACCGTGCCGGTGCGCCCGGGCAGAAATCTCTCGACCATTGTGGAGGTGGCGGCGATGAACGCCCGCATGAAGATGATGGGCTACAACTCGGCGCGTGAGCTCGAGCGGCGCATTTTGGAATCCATTCAGGCGGGTTCGCCCGCGCTGGTTGAAGAACTGCAAAGGAGAGATGCCCTTTGATGTATGACACCACCGCCCTTCCACCTGCGACGGCGGCGCTCAAAGAGGAACTCGAGCGTTTGGCGCTTTGCGGCGAAATCCGCCTGTTTGAACCCATGGCCGAGCGCACCACGCTGCGCATCGGCGGTCCCGCCGATCTGCTGGTGACGCCGCGCAGCGCCGGCGCCGTGGCCGACATTCTGACGCTGGCACACGAAAAAGAGGTGCCTGCCCTGATCCTTGGAAACGGCTCCAACCTGCTGGTCAGCGACCATGGCATCGAGGGACTCGTGATCTCGCTCAAAGAGAGCGTGTGTAAAATCGAGCGAAAGGGGAACCGCATCACGGCGGGCGCCGGGCTGCTGCTCTCGTCCCTGGCCGCTTTTGCGCGCGACGAGGGGTTGGCGGGGCTGGAATTTGCCGCCGGCATCCCGGGCACTGTGGGCGGCGGCGTCTATATGAACTGCGGGGCCTATGGCTCCGAGATGAAAGACGTCGTGGAGAGCTCGCTCGTGCTTGGCAGCGACGGGGAGATCGCCGCAATCAAGGCGCGTCAGCATGGATTTGCCTACCGCCACTCAAACCTCATGGACAATGGCGATATCGTGCTGGCCACCACCTTTGCGCTCACGCCCGACGACCCGGCCGACATTGCAGCGCGCATGGAGCAGCTCATGGCGCGCCGCAGGGAAAAACAACCGCTCAACCTGCCCTCTGCCGGCAGCACCTTCAAGCGCCCGCAGGGAGGCTTTGCCGCCCAGATGATCGACGAGGCTGGGCTCAAGGGCGCCCGGGTGGGCGGCGCTATGGTCAGCGAAAAGCACGCGGGCTTTCTGGTCAATGCAGGGGGGGCGACGGCGGCTGACATGCTGTCCCTCATGCAGCTCGTGCGCGAACGCGTGGCGCAGCGCACGGGGGTGACGCTGGAACCTGAGGTGCGCTTTGTCGGCCGCCCCATGGAGGGAAGCGATGTCCTTTACAAATGAAGTCAAGGCCGAGCTCGCCGCCCTGCCTCTGCAGGGAAGGGCGGCGCTGATGGCCGAGAGCTACGGGATGGTGCTGCCCTGTGTCGACTCCACGGGGTCGCACATCCGCCTTCAGACCGAGAGCGTGGACGCTGCCAAGCGGCTGGCCATGCTGTGCGAGGAGCTGTGCGGCGCCGCCGTTGAGCTGTCGATGCTGGGCGGCGGTTATCTCGCCGAGGTCGAATGCGACGGGGACGCCGTGCAGCGGGTGCAAAGGACGCTCGACATTCCGACCGACCTCCCTGCGCTGCGGCTGGGGCGGGCGTTGCTGGAGGATGCCGACTGTGTGACGGCTTTTTTGCGCGGGCTTTTTCTCTCAGCCGGGACCGCCGCCGACCCCGAGCGGGGATACCGGCTTGAGCTGGTGCTTCGTCAGCATCGTCTGACCGACGATCTGGAGGTGTTGCTCCAGGAACTGCAATACCCGCCGGCGC
>CABRXB010000052.1 GCA_902474785.1 uncultured Eubacteriales bacterium
GGGCTGTTTCCAAACTGCGCCGCCTCGGTTTTGCTCACCGAGCTGCTGCTCGAGGGCAGCATCAGCTTTGGCTCGGCTGTGGCCGGGCTGTGCACCGGCGCGGGGCTCGGCCTTGTGGTGCTCTTTGAGCAAAACAAAAACCGAAAAGACAATGTTCGTCTGCTGCTGTGGCTCTATGCCGTGGGCGTTGCGGCGGGTCTGCTGCTCCAGCTCTGGGTGAGCTAGCGGACTTTTGCCTGCGCGTTGCCGACAGGCCCCGCACGGACGCCGCGCGCAGTCTTTCGGGCTGTCGATTTCTTCAGCATCCCGTCAGGCCGCCTTTTGTAAAACAAGTTTTTTGTGCTTTTTCAATGCCTGTTAGCGTTGTTTGACGACATTCCATATCGCGCTGGATCGGGTCATCGGTCATGCGGCGCATTCATGCGAGTTTTCAACCGCTTGTTGACGGGGCTGACGTTTCCGCGACGCCGCACTCGGATCTTTTGCGCGGGCGGCTCCAGCGGGCGGCCCCATTTGGTTTGCGCCGCCGTCCCCCAGGGGAGCCTTACGCAAAGCCCTGCGCGCAAACCACGGGACGCGAGGGCTTTCTTCTCCTTTTGGCGCCGGCCATCGTCTCCTGTGCGGCTCTTTGCATTTGAACGCGCTTCGGCTTTCGGCCCGCTTTCCGGGCCAAACATGCCCGTTTTATCAGACAGCAAAGGCTCGTCGCTCCCGCGAAACAGGGAAGCGCGAGCCTTTTTTGCGCGGGTCAAAGCGGGACAATCGTCACCTTGTTGGGCAGAGAGGCGAAAAAGGTGCGCAGATCGTCCGGCGTCATCCACAGGGTGGCGGTGTTGTCGCAGGGGTGGACGCCCAGCGCCGGGTATGCGAGCAGCGCCTCGTCGACCAGCACTTCGACCTCCTTTGCCTCTTCGTGCAGCAGACCAAGCACCGTGACTGCGCCCGGCGTCAGTCCCAGATACTTCAAAAGTCTCTCAGGCGAGGCAAAGGAGAGCTTGGAGGAGCCCAACGGGACGCGCAGCGCGGCGAGGTCGGCCGACTTGTCGTGCGGCAGCATCACGAGAAAATGGCGGCGGCCCTTGTCGTCGCGCAAAAAGAGGTTCTTGACCACCTCGCCCTTCAGCGTCACGCCAAGGCTCTCCATCTCATCAATGGTGAAGACGGCGGGGTGGCGCACCATATCGCAGGAGATGCCCAGCGCCGCCAGCGCCCGCACTGTTTTCTCAATGGTCGATTCCATTTAGTCCTCCTCTTGTTCCGGCTCGCGGCGTTCCACCAAAAGGCGGGTCACGCGCAGCTCGTCCATCTCGGTGACCGTGATGGTCAAGTTTTTATAGTCGAAACTGTCGCCCACCTGCGGAAAGCCCTCGAGCACGTCGATGGCCCAGCCGCCCAGCGTGACAAATTCCTCTTCAAAGTCCTTGTCGTCGAGATCCATGAGCTCCAAAAAGTCATAGATGCTCATGGAGCCGCGCACCTCATAGTGCGTCTCGTCGATCTGACGACACTCGTCGATGATCTCGTCGGTCTCGTCCCAGATGTCGCCCACCAGCTGCTCGAGCACGTCCTCCATGGTGAGAATGCCCAACGTGCCGCCATATTCGTCGACCACCACGGCCAGATGCAGCTTGCGCCGCTTCATCTCCGAGAGCACTAGCGGCAAACGCAGCGACTGGGGCACAAAACAGGCGGGGGTGAGAATGTCGCGCAGGTCGAAATCCCTGCCCTCGACCATCTTCTTGTAAAAATGGTTGAGCTGCAACACGCCGATGATGTTGTCGATGCTGCCCTCATAGACCGGGATGCGCGAAAAGGGCGAGTGGTTGACAATGCGCTCCACCTCGTCGAGCGGCTCCTCGATGTCGAGCGCCAGCATGTCGACGCGGTGGGTCGTGATCTCCTGCGCCTCGATCTCAGAGAACTCAATGGCCGATTGCAGCAGGTCGCTGCGCTCCTCGTCGATCACACCCTCGTCTTCCACCGTTTCGATCAGCGTGACCAGCTCGTCCTCCGTGACGCCGGCGGGCTGAGGTTTTCCGCCCCACAGCACGGAAATGCGGTCGACCAGCCACAGCACAATCGCAACCAGCGGCGAAAGCAGCACCATGAGCAGGCGCAGCGGCAGAGCCACGGCCCCGGCAAATCCGTCACAGTGCTGCTTGGCGAGAATCTTGGGCGTGATCTCGCCAAAGAGCAGGATGAGCAGCGTGCTGATGAGCGTGGCCCAGGCGGGGCCCGTGGCCTCGCCCACAACGGCGATGGCGGCAAGCGTTGCCACCGACGAGGCCGCCATGTTGACGAGGTTGTTGCCGATCAGAACAGTGCAAAGCGCGCTGTCGTAGTGCTCGGCGATATAGTCGGTCACGCGCGCGCGAAGGCCCCCCTCCTCCGCCGCCTTTTTGAGCCGCAGGCGGTTGGCCGAGGCAAAGGCGATTTCAGACCCTGAAAAAAAGGCGGAAAAGGCGATGAGAAAGAGCATGGAAAGAGCGATGGTAGGCCAACTGTCCATGGTGAGACAAATCAACTCCTGTTCAAATGATGAATGATCTCCAAACGACGCCGGCGCGTCGCTTGGCTTTTGGGGTTCAGAGCGACGGCAACGTTCGCCGTCTTTTAAAGCCTGACTTTCAGGCTTTTTGGTCGGCTGCGTCGCCGGATTTGCCGTCGGCTGTTGCGGGGTGCTGCGCCCCGTCGTTGGGCAAAGAGGCGGGCGCCTCCTGCGCGTCGGTCGCCGACGCCACCTGCTGCCCAAACTCGAGCAGAGCGGGGTTCACCGGCTGCTTTTCGGCCAGCTCCTGCGCGGGGTCGTCGTCCTCATCCCAGATCTCGCCGACCAGCTCCTCCAAGATGTCCTCCACCGTGACGATGCCCAGCACGCCGCCAAAGTCGTCTCGCACCACGGCGAGATGTTGTTTTCGGCCGCTCATCTCGCTGAGCGCATCGTCAATGCGGCGCTTACGGGGCAGGAAATAGGGCGGATCGACAAGCTCGCCAAGAGACACGTCGCCCCCCTGGGCAAGATAGGCTTTGAGATAGCGGCGGATGCCCAGCACGCCCACGATGTTGTCGGGCGTCTTGTCATACACCGGCAGGCGCGAATGCCTGCACGAGCGGATGGTGTCTAGGATCTCCTCGCTGCTGTCGTCGAGCGCCAGCGTCACCATGCGGTTGCGCGGGGTGAGCACCTGCTGCACCGTGATGTCGTCGAACTCGAGCGCCGAGTGGATGAGGCGGGAGGCCTCCTCCTCGATGCCGCCCTCCTCTCCGATCGACTCAATGATGTCATAGAGCTCGTCCTCGGTGACGGTGGGGGTGGCGGGCGCGCCGAAGATGCGCGTGATGAACTTTGAGAGGTTGGAAAAAAAGAAGGTCAGGGGGGTGAGCAGCGTCATGAGCAGGCGCAGCGAGGGCGCCAGCGCCAGCGCCGTGTTTTCAGGATAGGCTCTGGCAAAGCTTTTGGGCAACATTTCGGCTGCAAAAAAGACCACAATCGCCAGCACGACTGTGGACACGGCAACAGCCCCCGCACCCCACAGACGCGTGACAAACAGCGTGGTCAGGGATGCGCAGGCGATATGGACGATATTGGTGCCCACGAGAAGCGTGGTCAAGGCGCGGTCAAAGTCGTCGAGCAGCGCCGCGGCCTTTTGCGCGCGGCGGTTTCCGTCCTCAGCGAGACTCTTGATGCGAATGCGATTGGCGCTGGCCAGTGCCGTTTCAGCCGTGGCAAAATAGCAGGCCGCCAGAAGCAGCGTTACAATAGAGACAACCGGCAACCAACTGTCGCTGTCCATAGAGGGCAATCAGACTCCTTCTTGTCAAAATCAATGGGGAGGCGGCACGGGAGGGCCGGGTCGTACATGGCGACCCTCCCGCATAAGCCTCCAAACACGCCGCCCCGCACAGGCGGGCTGCAAAGGGACTTATCAGGGAAAGCGGAGGGCGACCGTTTCGCGCAGGCGGCGCGGCGACCGCAGGCAGCTAGGGACCCGCCGGAGATTGCAAAATCAAGGCGGGGCTTTGATCTCCATGACGCCGCTGCCCGAACTTGTCTGACGCTGACAAAACGCGTCGCATTGTGTGCCGCTTTGTTTCCCAAGGGCGTTTGCAAAGGGATTTTTCCGAATGCAGCCAACAGGCGGCGCTCTGCGGCGCTGTGGAATCCGCCGCATCTGTTTTCCTGTCGTATGGGATTTTCCGAAATCTGCGCCTGGGCGCGGTCGGAAGGCGGCGCCCACGTCGCAAAAATTATCTGTTCTTTTGATATCGCTGCCGTGGCAGTTTTCTGTGCTTGCAAAAAACTCTCCCCGCACACTCGGAAAGGGGGCCATCCAAGCGAAAGCCGCCCGGCTTATAGCGGGCCGCTGCAACGGGAGACGGCTGCCAGAAAAAGGCGTTTTTCAGCGATCGCTTTCCGTCGCCGCCCATCGGCAGCGCGAAAGGCCGACCGCGGCATGATCCTTAGCCGCTGTCAAAATTGCACGGGAGCCCATCTTCTTACAGCGCCGTCGGGACGCTGCCCGGCAGGGACTTTGGCCCTGTCTTGCAAAATCCTATGGAAAAGAGCTTGCCTTGTTTCCAAACTCTTTGGCCAAAAGACATTCCTCGTCTCTCAGCTTTCCCGCCGACGCCGCATCTGCTCCTTGCTGAATTAAAAAATTTTTTATTCCTGTGGCCTTGCCACTTCAGAAATCAATAGGCTTTGCCCCAGATCACCATGGTTTTTGCGGGCTTGCCGCAGATGGGGCAGACATCGCCAAGATTCTCCTGCGCAAAGGGCATACACCGGCTGGTCAGCCCCGCCTGCTCCTTCATGGCCTCCTCACAGGCCAGTTCACCGCACCACATGGTTTTGATAAAGCCGTTGCCGGCGGCGGACTGCTCTTTGATTTCCTCCATGGTGCGCGCGGCGGTGGTGCGCGCCTCACGGTTTTGCAGCGCCTTTTCGTACAGGCGCGCACGGTAGGTCTCGAGCAGCTCGGAAACGCGCTGCGCCAGCTCGTCCATGGCAACCACCGTCTTTTCTCTGTTGTCGCGCGAGACCACAACGCAGGTGCCGGCCTCGATGTCGCGCGGGCCGATCTCCACGCGCAGCGGCACGCCCTTCATCTCATACTCGGAAAACTTCCAGCCGGGGGAGGCGTCGCTGTCGTCAAGCTTGACGCGAAGGCCCGCAGCGCGCAGCGCGTCGCAAAGGGCCTTTGCCTGTTCGAGCACGCCGCCCTTGTGGAAGGCGATGGGCAGCACCACGACCTGAATGGGCGCAACGGCAGGGGGCAGAACAAGGCCGTTGTCGTCCCCGTGGGTCATGATGATGCCGCCGATAATGCGCGTCGACATGCCCCAGGAGGTCTGATGCGGGTATTTGAGCTGATTGTCTTTATCGGTAAACGTGATGTCAAAGGCCTTGGCGAAGCCATCTCCAAAATAGTGGGAGGTGCCCGACTGAAGCGCCTTTCCGTCGTGCATCATGGCCTCGATGGTGTAGGTCGCCTCGGCGCCGGCAAACTTCTCCTTGTCGGTCTTGCGGCCGCGCACCACGGGCATGGCAAGCTGCTCCTGCGCAAAGTCGGCATACACGCCGAGCATGCGCTCGGTCTCCTCAATGGCTTCCTCGGGCGTGGCGTGCATGGTGTGCCCCTCCTGCCAGAGGAATTCCGCCGTGCGCAAAAAGGGACGGGTCGACTTTTCCCAGCGCACCACCGAGCACCACTGGTTGTAGAGCTTGGGCAAATCGCGGTAGGAGTGGATGACATTGGCATAGTGCTCGCAAAAGAGCGTTTCCGAAGTGGGCCGCACGCAAAGACGCTCGGCGAGCTGCTCGCTGCCGCCCATCGTGACCCAGGCCACCTCGGGGGCAAAGCCCTCCACATGGTCTTTTTCCTTTTGCAGCAGGCTCTCGGGGATGAACATGGGCATCATGACGTTTTCATGTCCGAGCTCTTTGAACCTGGCGTCGAGAATCCTTTGAATGTTTTCCCAGATGGCATAGCCATAGGGCCGCAAAACGCAGCAGCCGCGCACGCTGGAGTAGTCGATGAGCTCCGCTTTTTTGACAATATCGGTATACCATTTGGCGAAGTCCACCTCGCGCGAGGTGATCTCCTGCACCAGCTTGTCGTCTTTTTTCATGTTGTTCCAACACTCCTGTAAAGATGGACCCGGCTACAGTCCCGGGCTTCCCTCGTTTTTCATACAGCTCATTATACTAGATATTTTCGCCCGCGACAAGAGAAACGCTCCAAAAACTTCGGTCTTACTTGTTTTTGCCCGGCAAAGTCGATATAATGAGGAGAGAAACCCTCAAAATCATGCGACAAAACACCCTCTCGGGTACAAAGGAAGTGAGCCGATGCCCCATCCCCGCCGTCTGCCCCTGGCCACTGTTTACAACATGCGCGACCTTGGCCGCAGGCGTGACCGCCTTTGGCCGTCTCTGGCGTTCCGACCTGCTCGGGGAACTGCCCGAGGGCGACGTTGCCGCCATCGAGCGCGCTGGCGTGCGCACCGTGATCGATCTGCGCGGGGACGATGAGCGCGCGCGCGTTCCAAACTCCCTGAACGGCAGGCCGGGCATCACCTATGTGGGCTTGCCTCTGCTGGGCGATGTGGACACGCTTGCCGCGCGCATGGGTATGCCCCTGCACGATTCCTTTATGCACAGCCTGAGCATTCTCTACAGCACCATGGCCGACAGCAACCCCGACTGCTTTGTGCAGGTGTTTGAGGCGCTGCTCAGCGGCCTTGTGCGCGGCGGCGTCGTGTTTCACTGCACGGCGGGCAAGGATCGCACCGGCGTGATCGCCGCCATGGTGCTAGAGCTGTGCGGCGTGGCAAGGGCCGACATCGTGGCCGACTACGCTGTGACCGAAATCCACCTGCGCCCCAAAATCGAGGCGCTTCCCGAGGCCTCCAACCTGCGCCCCAAGTCGGTCATGCGCAGCGCGCCCGAGACCATCGAGCACTTTCTCGACCACATGGGCGACACCTATGGGGGCGCTGCGGCCTATCTTTCCCGCTTTGGTTTTTCGGAAGAAAAGGCGCGGCGGCTGACGGCGCTGCTGGTGGAGTAAAAACGCTGCTTTGAGCGCAACGTGGACAAAAGCGCTCATCTATTCTGACCTGTATTCAACCATACTAAAACATTTGTTGAGGAGGAACCGGCCATGAGTGAGCACATCTCGCGTGAGGCGGCGCTTGCGCTGCTCAAAAAATACAACAAGGAGCCCTTCCTGCTCCGTCACGCCCTGACAGTGGAGGCGGTGATGGGCTGGTTTGCCCGGGAAGCGGGCGAGGACGAGGCCTTTT
>CABRXB010000053.1 GCA_902474785.1 uncultured Eubacteriales bacterium
CTGCCCCATTGGCAAGGTCTCCTTCGGTCCCGAAAAGCTGCTCGACAATTTCAATACGCTGCTTGGCGCCGTTGTCAGGGCCAAACCCTCTGCTGCGAAGGGCCAGTATATCAGAAGCTGCGTTGTGGCCTCGACCATGGGCCCCGGCATCCGCGTGAACCCCGCCAAAGTGGTGGAATAAGAATCACTTGATTTGGATAAAGAAAGCCGCACGAATTTTCATTCGTGCGGCTTTTTCTTTTGCGATGCGGCCGTTTGCGATCACTGACCCCTCAGCAACGAGAGGAAAACAGAGCGAGAGAGCATGTCGTACCCTAACGTCATACCCTGCTGAAGCAGCCGGATATCAGAGCTGGCTGACGTCTGATTTTAATCGAAAGCGGGTAGCAGCTTTGGACATTTGACAATTACCTTTTTCCCCTTAACGCTCTGCCCGCCGATGTCCTCTTCGGCGCCGCCGGTGAAACATCGGCGCCATTTCCATGTATCTCTTGCTGACCCCGCCGACGTACTGGCACCTGGCACTGAAAGAAGCCGTCAGCGTTGGATGAAGCGCCTGTTGAAAAGAGAAGTCTTGGTTCGACGCCCGTCTTTGCCGGCGCACATCTCGATGTGCGCCCGAGGCTCCTTGCGCACTTCGCGCTACTTGGCGTGTAACGTTCAAGCAAAACAAAACAGCAGTTCAATTTGCCAGGCAGCACGGCGCAAGGATGCCTTGCCCCGCGCACCACAGAAGCGCGGGGCACAAAGACGGGCAAAGGCCTTCAAACAGCTTGAAAATAGGGTGCTTTCAATTTGGGGGTCAACAAAAAGCCATTTAGAAGAGGGAATGGTCGATGCAAATGGAAATATAGCCACATGCTATTCTCTATTATTAATGTAAAGTAAAATATCGTTACAGAATTTTTTTGATTTCTCTACCGGCTCCGACAAAGAATTTCGTTCTTTCCAGGAATTTTTGAGAAAATTCAATACTGACAAGTTTTTTATCTTTACAAACCACGACGGCAAATTCAACAACAGAGCTGGGAAACCCGTTCAATCCGGCAGGCAATCAGGTGACAGACGAAAAGATACCATCTTTACACAAGTTTTGAAGCCGCCCGGAATAGACTTTTGTATGGCACAGCGTTCTTTTCTATTCCAGACAGCAAAGGTGGGAAAGCATGATGGCAATTCATGTGGTGCAAAGCGGCGACACACTGGGGCAGATTGCCGCCGACTACGGCGTTTCTGTCGCCCATATCATATTCGACAACGGTCTTGACCCGGGAGAGACGCTGGTGATTGGCCAGGCGTTGCTCATCACGATTCCAATCGAAACCTATACCGTTCAGTGGGGCGACACGTTGTATGCCATTGCTGTGCAGACAGGCGTCACCGTGATTCGGCTTATTCAAAACAACCCGGAGCTTGCGATCGAGCAGGATCTGTCTCCAGGGCAGCGGCTTGTGATTCGATTTGAGGGGCAGGGAAGCGATGCGCTTTCTGTAGGCGGTTACGCCTACCCTTATATCGGTCGGGAGGTGTTGCGAAGGGCGCTGCCTTTTTTGACCTATCTCAACATCTTTTCCTATGGCAGCTCACCGCGCTGGACGACGAGGAGCTGATCCGTCAGGCCTATGAATTTCAGGTCGCCCCGGTTCTTGTTTTCTCGGGAATCGGAAGCGGAAATTTTGAAGTCTCGTTCGACATTTTGCTTGAGGATTTGGTTTTTCAAAACAGAGTGATTGACAACCTCATCGACGTGATGCTTGAAAAAGGATATCTGGGGCTGGATGTGGACTTTGAATACATCCCCCCCGAACAGACGCAAAACTACGCCGCATTTTTGGAGAACATCAGGGAGCGTCTTCATGAGCTTGGATTTTTCCTGCAAGTTGACCTCGCCCCCAAGACCTACGCCGACCAGCCCGGCCTGCTCTACGAGGCCCATGACTATGCAGTCATCGGCGGCATTGCCGACCGGGTGCTGCTGATGACCTATGAGTGGGGCTACACCTACGGCCCGCCCATGAGCGTGGCCCCCATCAACCAGGTTCGGCGCGTGGTGGAATACGGCGTCTCAGAAATCCCGCCCGAGAAAATTCTCATGGGAATTCCCAACTATGGATATGACTGGACGTTGCCTTATGAAAAAGGCATTTCGCGCGCCACAAGCATCGGCAATCAGGAGGCCATATCCATCGCACGTCGCAACGGGGCGCAAATTCAGTTTGACGAGCTGTCCAAGTCGCCCTTTTTCACCTATGTTCGCGACGGGGCGGAGCATGTCGTCTGGTTTGAGGATGTGCGCAGCATCGAGCAGAAGCTGATGCTGCGCGAAGAGTTTGCCCTTCATGGCGTGAGCTACTGGAACATCATGCGCCCCTTTGCCCAAAACTGGGCTTTTCTCGGCGTGAATTACGACATTGTAAAAATCACATAGGCAGCAAAAACAAATACTGTAGCTTTTGAGGTGATGGAAGTGATGCATCGACTGTATGCCATGAGAAGAAACGCCTTTGTGCTGCTCACGGCGCTCTGCCTGGTGGCAGGATATCATGTTAGCATGCCAGATACCGCCGCGGGGCACATGGTGCTGGAAGGGCTTCCCGCCGTGCTCATCGACGCCGGGCACGGTGGGTTTGACGGCGGGGCGGTCTCAAAAGACCAGGTGCTGGAAAAGTCGCTCAATTTGAGCGTGGCTGAAAAACTGGAACTCGTTTTGCTTTCGCAGGGGGTTCAGGTGGTGATGACGCGTCGGGAGGATGAGGCGCTCACGCTGGAGGGGAAAACAGGCAAATCGGCCGATCTGCGCGCCCGCGCAAAATTGGCGCAGGAATACCCCGACGCCATTTTGATCAGCATCCACATGAACAAATTCGAAGAGGCGAAATACGATGGAAGCCAGGTGTTTTACTCCACCAACCACCCCGACTCCCAGGTGCTCGCCGAATGTATTCAGACGTCCATCCGGGAGTCGCTTCAGCCAGAGAACACCAGACAGATCAAACCCGCCGGCAGGGAGATCTATCTGTTGACACAGGCCCAACAGCCCGCGGTTTTGGTGGAGTGCGGCTTTTTGTCCAACCTCGCTGAAACGCAGCGGCTGCTAGACGAGGACTATCAGCAGTCGTTGGCACAGGCCATTGCCAACGGGCTGCAAACCTACTATAATAAGGTGGAAGAAGAAAAGGAGCAGGCGGATGTGGCTTTTGACAGCGCCGCCGCACAGGGTGTTGGATATGAGCAAAAGCAAGAGTAAATATGTGTGCCGGGAATGTGGATACGAGAGCCTCAAGTGGCTGGGACGCTGCCCCTCCTGCGGCAATTTCAACACGCTCGAGGAGGAACTGGTTTTGTCCGAGCCCCCCTCGCGCAAAGGGGCAAAAGCTTTCGTTTTGCGCGGGGCTTTTCCAGAGGCGAATTCTCTGGCGAGTGAGCCGGATGGGGGAGCAGATGGGGAAAAAGACCGCATTCTCACAGGGATGGCGGAGCTCGACCGTGTTTTTGGCGGAGGGCTGGTGCCCGGCTCGGTGACGCTGCTGGGCGGCGATCCGGGCATAGGCAAATCAACCATTTTACTGCAGGCCTGCCAGTCCATCGCGCGGCAGGGCAAGGTGCTCTATGTGTCGGGAGAGGAGTCGCGCCGTCAAATTCGGCTGCGTGCGCAGCGGCTCAAGGTGTCAAATCCCGATGTTCTCTTGCTGACCAACACCGAACTGCAGGCTGTGGAACACGCCATCGAGACTGAAAACCCAAGCGTTGTCATCATCGACTCGATTCAGACCATGTACAGCGCTGATCTCAACTCTCTGCCGGGCACCATCAGCCAGATCAAAGAGTGCGCCAACGCCCTCATTTCAGCCGCCAAAGCCAGGGAGATCACCTTTTTGTTCATTGGACACATGAACAAAGAGGGCTCCATCGCCGGTCCCAAAATGTTAGAGCACATGGTGGATACAGTGTTGTACTTTGAGGGAGATAAAAACCTGACCTACCGCATCATCCGGGCGGCCAAAAACCGTTTTGGCTCCACCAACGAGATCGGTATTTTCGAGATGGGTGAAGAGGGGCTTGAAGAGGTGGAAAATCCTTCGGCGGCATTGCTTTCGGGAAAGCCTCACGGCGTCTCGGGCACCTGCACGGTGTGCGTGCTGGAGGGCACGAGGCCCATCCTCGCCGAAGTGCAGGCGCTTTTGACGGAGACAAGCTTTGGCGCGCCGCGCCGCATGTCAACGGGAATTGATCAAAACCGCTGTGCCATGCTGCTGGCCGTGCTGGAAAAACACGTCGGATTGCGTCTGTCCACAAGCGACGCCTATTGCAACGTGGTTGGAGGACTTCGACTGAGCGAGCCGTCCTCCGATCTGGCGCTGATTTTGGCGGCGGCCTCCAGCTATCTTGACCGTCCGGTCTATGACAATCTCATCGCCTTTGGCGAAGTGGGGCTGGCGGGTGAGCTGCGCAGCGTGCGCGGTGTTTCATCGCGCATTGCAGAGGCGGCACGTCTGGGCTACACTTCGTTTGTCGTGCCGCACACCGACAGGCCAAAAACGCCGGTGGAGGGCGTTGAGATTTACGCCGTGAAGAACATCGGCGAGGCCATTGAAATTGCACTGCAGCCAAAATAAAAGGGCAGGGGAGGCGTTAAAAACGCCTCCCCTTTATGAAAAAAGGATTCTAAATATTGAATTGCTTGAGAAGGGCTATGCCTAAAAACAGCATGTTCTATTTTTCTGCGTTTTTCTCGTAAAATGCGCAACCAGTTGCCTGGGAGTTGGTCACTGTGGCGCCGCCGGCGAGCGTACATGCGCCGTCAACCTGATATCGGCAGTCGCGAGAACAGCAAATCAAGGTCAGCCCTCCATTCAAGATGAATTTCTTTCAAGAAAACTTGGGGGTCTTGAACTCTGGATGAGTCAGGAGAAGGTCGGGGGTAGGAGAGAAGGGGAGAAAAAATAAAGTCTATCCTTTTGTCTGTGCTTGTCTGTGCGGCGAACACGTTGTATCAAGTATCAATACGTTGTAAAAACTTTGGATTGCTACCCTAGTATGGCGAAAATGGTTTTCAATTATGCCAGGCAATAAAATTTGCAATTCAAGCAAAAAAATGGGTGGATGTTCTTTTGTCCGGTTGTATCGACTTCGCTTTTTCTCACTGATTTTAGGCTATTGACATGCGCGGAAAGAGGAGATACAATAACTACTGCGAACAAGTAATTTCGCAAAATAAAAATTTTGCGAAATTGAGGGGAGTGAAAAGCCGGAAAAGCATGGGGATGTCATCTGCGTGGCCAAGCAGTCCATCTTTGACAGACCGTCTGGATGAGCCTGATAAAATCGCTGGACTTGGCAAGGCCTGCCCTTGGCCTTTGCCCACCGTTTCATCAAGGTTAGATGAATGCCGCAGTTTCAAAAAACGGCACGCATGAGCGCGCCGTTTTGAAATTTTCTCGTGGCAAGCTATTCTCTTGTATAAAACTCGCCCAGGTAGCGCCGGTTTTCAATGTCGTTCCCCTCGTGGCACAACAGCCACTCCTTGACGGCAAGTCCGCCGCCGAAGCCGGTCAGTCTGCGATTGGCCCCCAAAATGCGATGGCACGGAATGATGATGGAGATCGGATTGGCGCCGCATCCCGCACCTGCGCTTCTAGAGGAGTTTTTGTCGCCCCCACACCAGGCCGCAAGCGTTCCATAGGTGATCACTTTTCCATAGGGAATGGTCGCGATCTGCTCCCATATGCGGTGCTGATAGGGTGTCCCCTTGAATTCGACGGGAACGGTGAATTCAAAAGCCTGACCGGGGTGATCGAAATAGTCGAGCAGTTCCATGCGGGTTTGACGCAGAATCGGGCTGTCGCTCGCAACGACGGTGTGGTTTGGATAGGCCTGGCGCAAATAGAGTTCCGCACGAAAAGGAAGAGCTTCCGGGAACTGAACATAGATCAGGGCGTTGTCATTGGCGAAGAGCTTCAAATCACCAATGGGTGAAGCAAACATGCAATATTGAATGGTTTGATTTCCCATAGTTTCCCCTTCCCTAAAAAAGAACATATATTCAGATGTTGATGAGTTTAGAATATCACACTTTTCCTTCTATTTCAAGAGATTTGAGGTGCATTTATGCAGGATTTTCCCCTTCACACGCAAAATTTTTTCACATACCTTGAGACCATCCGCGGCAAATCACCGCTCACGGTTGACGAATATGCGCTTGATCTGCGCATGTTTTTTCGCTTTCTTAAACGTCACCGCGGACTTGCAGAGCCAACGCTCCCCTTCAATCAGATTCCCATCGACGACGTGGACGAGGCTCTGCTGCGCAGTGTGACGCTCAGTGATTTCTACGCCTTTTTGAACTACCTTGCGCGCGACAAAGGCGACAACGCCGCAACCAGGGCGCGCAAGGTCTCCTGCCTGCGCTCCTATTTCAAATATCTCACCAACCATCAACACATTTTGGAGAGCAATCCCGCCGATCTGCTCGAGGGTCCCAAAAATCCGTCCAGGCTTCCCATCTACCTCTCTTTAGAGGAATCCACGCGGCTTTTGGAGGCTGTGGAGGGGGAAAACGCTGTGCGTGACTACGCGATTTTGACGCTGTTTCTCAACTGCGGCATGCGTCTCTCCGAGCTCTGTGGGATGAACCTCTCAAAGCTCAACCTCAAAGAGCGCGTGGTGCGCATTGTGGGCAAGGGAAACAAAGAGCGCCAAATTCACTTAAACGACGCCTGTGTGGACGCGTTGGAAGCCTACCTTGCCGTGCGGCCGACGGAAGGCGTCAAGGGCGAGCACCGCGACGCCGTGTTCCTCAGCCGGCAAAAGCGGCGCATCAACGGACGCACGGTGGAACTCATGATGAAGAAATATCTGAAAAATGCCCAGCTCAACGAGGAGCGTTATACACCCCACAAGCTGCGCCACACCGCCGCCACCCTGATGTTTTCAGAGGGCGGCGTGGATGTGCGCACGCTCAAGGAGATTTTAGGGCATGAGCAGCTCAACACCACCCAGATCTACACCCATGTGGGCGATCGGCAACTGCGGGAGGCCACGCAGAAAAATCCGCTGGCAGGGGT
>CABRXB010000054.1 GCA_902474785.1 uncultured Eubacteriales bacterium
CGGCAAATGATCCATATGTCTCCCTGATCAAGCGATTGGCGTTGAATGACAAGTTGGACTTTGACACCGCCAAAATTCTGATCTCGGAATACAAAAAATCGAAAGGGGTTTGATTTGTGCCATGGTGCCGTTAAAAAACGTTGTTATTTTGCTCATTTTGGTGGTCGGAGGAGTTGTCCTGCAGATTTTTTTGTCAAAAAGAGAGGGCAAATGGTTTGGGCTGATCTTGCCGGCCATCACGTTTTTCTACTCCTTGCTGATGGTGTTTCAAATTGCTGTTTTTGGCACGATGCGTGTCGGGGAAGTGATTGGGCTTGTTGTGACAACCTTTCTTTTTGGCAACATCCCGACGGTTGTGCTGCTTGGCATTTACTTTGGCTGCAGGGAGAAAATGAAAACACGCAATCAAGTGGACAAAATGAACATACAGGATTTGGAGTGACAACGCGGTCAGACACAAAAACGCCCCATCCCGCCATCGGCGGGATGGGGCGTCGCTTGTTTCAGCAGACAAGGCCTTTCGCTGATTTGAGATCTGTACGGGCGGGAGGCCGACATCTTGTCAGACTTTGCGGCCCTGCGCGCTGGTCCTCTGTTTGCGGCGGCGTTGAGCAAAGCTTTCCTGCAGCCTGTAGCTCAATCGAAAGCGTTCACGGCCAACGCGCAGCGGCGCCGATCGCTCGCAGTCAGTTTTCCACCGAGAGCGGGCGCCTGCCAGTTTGCCAGGGAGCAAAGATTGGCGGTCATCGTCTTTGGTCGGCTCCGGCGGTGAAAAGGGTCCTGCTGTTATGGGCTGTGAGGTGTTTCTTTCAGATGGTGAACGGTCAGAAGGTCAGCGCGGCACCTCGAGCACCACCTGGTTTTTGAGCTCGCCGAGCTCATCGGAGCTGACGACGATCACATCGCCCACCTGCATGGGAGCCACGCCACTGGGCGTTCCGGTGGCGATTACATCGCCGGGCATGAGGGTCATGCGGTTGGTGACAAACTCGATGATTTCGGGAATGCTGAAGATCATGTCCTCCACCTTGGAGTTTTGCCGCAGCTCTCCGTTGAGGTGCGAGCGGATGGTGATCCCGTCCAGAGAATCGACCGTTGTGATATAGGGCCCGATGGGGCAGAAGGTGTCGTACCCCTTGCCGTTGACCCATTGCGTGGTGGTCTTTGCCTTGTCGCGCCGGGAGACGTCGTTGAGCAGGGTGAGGCCGAAAATATAGTCCTCCTCTTTTTTGACATAGCGGGCGCGCTTTTTGACGATGACGGCGATCTCCGCCTCATAGTCCACCCGCTGCGCGCCGATGGGGTATACGATGTCCTCCCCGGGGTTGAGGATGCCCGAAGGCGGCTTGAGAAAGACCTCCGGCTCCTCGGGCAGCGCAGGGGCCGCCATGGTCGCCATCTCGTTGATGTGATCCATGTAGTTTTTTCCAATGGCCACGATCTTGGAAGGGTCGACAGGCGCCAGCAGCTTGGCCTGTTCCAGGGGAACGCCAACGCCCGCCACGGTAAAAGAGCCAAACAGGTCGCCCGAGATGGGATAGACCATCCCGTCTTTGAGTTCGCCATAGCAGGTTTTGCCCTCGTAGAAAATTTTTGCAATTTTCATTGGATTCGCCTCCTTCATGATAGGGTACAACGGGTATTCAGTTGAATAATAATATAAAAACCAAAAAATAGCAAGCAGCTCTGAAAACATTTCCTGATTCGACAAAAATCGACAACGAAAAATAAAACACAATGATATGATAAAAAACAAACAATTCCATGCGTAGCGTCTGGATTATCGTGGCGAACGCCGGAGAAAACCGACGTCAAATGTGTATCATCAAATGGAATTTTTGATATGCGGCTCAAACAAAAGGCAAAAATCCGTATCAAGTGAAAAATGCCTTTGGCGATCGGACAGGAGCTCAAGGCCGGCGGCGTCTTCTTACAAAAATTCTGACGCTCGCTTGAAGACAACGGGCGCATGCGCGACTTCGGCGGCATTCAGCTTACAGGAGGATAGCGGCAATTTCTCGTTGCCGATGGACTTGGGATGCCGAAACAAACGCGGGCTCTCGATAAGCCTTGAATTTCTGAAGGCGATTTTCAGGGACATGAAGGGTGCGCATTGTGAATGAGGATTGGAATATGAATACAAGCGACAAAACTTCCCCTGAAAAGTGCACATGGGCCAATTTGCTGGCGCTGCTGTGCATGCTGATTTTCCTTGCCGATTACGGCGTGAAGATGTTTTTCTATGTGGCGGGCAAGTTTGGACTGTATCCTAGGTATTCATGGACGCTGATTTTTCTGACGGCCCACTGCGCGGCGGCTCCCATGCTGTGCATAGCCGCGGTGCCGCCCCTGCTCAAAAAGGGCGGCCTGTTTGCTTCAAAAGGCGCGCGCAGGGGACTTTTCTGGGTTGGCGTGGCAGTTGTTCTGCTGCTTTTGGTCTGGCAGTTTTGCGCCTCGTTTCCGGCGCTGCGACCCGACGGCCTGGGATTTGCAAACAACCTCTTCGTTTATATGGGAACGTATATCTCAGGTTATCCTGCCATCTATCTGCTGCCCATGCAGTGGATGATGACGGCGCTGTTGCCCAACCCCGCGGGGAAACGGGAGGCGGCGCTGCCGCAGGATGCGCCGCAGGAAGGCGCGTGATGAGATCTGGTCGCAAACGTGGTTGACCGGCGCTCGTCCCCTGTCCCGTTGAATCCCCCAAAAAGATGTATAGCCGGCGCGTTTTTTTGTGGATATCTGCCGCGTAAGATGGTTCAGGCGAGCTTGCAGGTTTAAGGCGCTCCCGGAGAGCCTCCTAAAAACCACAGGCTGTTTGTTTGTCGAACACAGGCTCTGATGAAGATACAGCCTCAATGCTGTTTGAGATTTCGCCCGAAAACGCTGGATTTGCGTCGGCGGCGTTTGCCGCTGGGCCTTGCATCGGCGCCGACGCTTTAAGATGACAGACCCAGGGCATTTCCCAAAGAGCCGGGGGGGTTGGCGAGGAGCAGTGTAACCCGTGCTGGAAATCTCTTGAAGCAGCCTGGGGCGACTTTTAACATCAAAACAGGGATATCAAGTTGCAGTTTGTTGGGCATTTTTGAATGAGCTCTGTAAAGGTAGAAAAACAGTGTAAAGCAAACGGCTTATCAAAAGACGCGAAAACGGCAAGAGGGCGGGCGCTTCCCGCTCTCTTGCCGTTTTCGGTTTGGAACAGCCCCCCGGACAGAACGACAGGACAACTTTCACCCGTCATGCAGGCAAAGCCTTGTCAGAAACGCTGGCCATGTGGTATACTCACAAAAGCGCATCTGATTTTGAGAAAGGGGATGGCGGCATGCTTGTGCGCCCCTACCGGGAAAGCGACGGCGAGGCGCTGTGCGACCTGTTTTTGGACACCATACACAATGTGTGTGCCAGGGACTATGACAGGGCGCAGCGCGACGCCTGGGCCCCGGCGGACTTTGACCGCGCGGCCTTTTGTGCCCGCCTTGCGCACAGCGTCACGCTGGTGGTCGAGAGCGACGGCGTGCCGCTCGGCTTTGCAAACCTAGGACAAGACGGATACTTTGATTGTCTGTATGTGAGCGCCCTTTCGCAGCGCAAAGGCGTTGCCACGCTGCTGGCGGACGCCATCGAAGCGCATGCTGTGCAAAATGGCGTGCGCCGCATGACAAGCGACGTTTCGATCACGGCGCGCCCCTTTTTCGAAGGGCGCGGCTATCGCGTGGTGCGAGAGCAGACGGTGCAACGGCGCGGCGTGACCTTGACCAACTTTCACATGGAGAAGGTGTTACAATGACAAAACAGAAAAAATCGGGCAAAAAGACCTCAGGGGGCAGATCGTCGCTTGACACATCGAAGGTGCAGACGCTTGACGGCAGACGCGGCATGAGCGTGACAACCCGCTTTATCGGGATGCTGGTGGCCATCGCCTGCGTTTTTTTGCTGATGTATATTCAAGACTATCATCGCGCTGAAAAGAGCGTCGCTTCGGCAACCGTCTCCACGCAGGACGTGGTGGTGGAAAAGGGCGACGCGGCCATGGTCTTTCGTCCGGTACAGGGCGGCGACACCGGCCTGATCTTCTACCCGGGAAGCAAGGTGCAGCATACGGCCTATGCGCCGCTCATGCAGATGCTTGCGCAGCGCGGCGTCTTTTGCGTGCTCGTGGAGATGCCGTTTCGCCTGCCGCTGCTTGACCGCTCGGCGGCAGGGGTCTACCCCGCCGACTACCCTGAGATCAAAAACTGGTTTTTGGGCGGCCACTCTCTCGGTGGGAATGTGGCGGCCGACTATGCCGCCAAACATCCAGAAGAGCTGACCGGCCTGGTTCTTTTGGGCGCATACGCCTCGAAAGATCTGTCGGGCAGTAATTTGCCCGTGCTCTCAATTGTCGGCGAGTTCGACACGGTGATCGACAGGGATAAACTCGAGCAAAACCGCATCTATTTGCCGCAGTCTGCACAGGAGCTGACCATTTCAGGCGGCAACCACGCTGGTTTTGGAAGCTATGGCAAGCAGGACAAAGACGGACAGGCCACCATTACAGCAGCGGAGCAGCAGGAGCAGACGGCGCAGCTCATCGCAAGCTGGATGTCCTCTCTGCAAGGGGAGTGAGCCTCCCTTTTGCGCCGGCGCGCGGGAAAGACACAGAAGGTCGGCGCATGGTTGACAGGCTCGCTTGGCGCGCCGCTCTTTGTCGTGGCGCTCGAAGAGAGGGCGAATTGACTCTGTGGCGTTTGCAGAGCATAAGGTTATTTGGATGACGCGGTTGCGTCGGATTGATCAAAGGGCGGGCAATCCGCTTTGAAAAAAAAGAGGGAGATCGTCGAAACAGGCGCCTTTTGCGTGTCTCTCTCATCTGACAGATAAAAAAGCGGGGCATGTGCCATGCACATGCCCCGCTTTTTCTTTTGAATAAAGCAGCAGGCCCGCCCGCCTTTTTAAAAGCAAGAAGGCTTGTTTCGGTTGTAGCGCGGAACCTGCAGGATGGAAACGACAAGAGCTGCTTACTTGACCAGCGTGCCCTCCACGGTGCCGGAGATGCCGGCGGCGTTGGCCTCGTCGGTGTCGATGTGCATGGCAAGGGCAAACTTGTCGGATACGCGACAGACAACCTCTTCAAAGATCACGCCGCGCGGCCCCTCATACTTCACACCGACGATCTCCTTGTCGACCACGCCGAACTCGGCGGCTTCCTTGGTGTGGAAGTGGATATGACGCTTGGCCACCATCACGCCCTCTTTGAGCTCCACCTCGCCGGCGGGGCCGACCAGCTTGACGCCGGGGGTGCCGGCGATGTCGCCGGACTCACGCACGGGGGGCTGGATGCCGAGGGTGCGCGCATCGGTCAAAGAGACCTCAACCTGGGTGACGGGGCGCTCCGGCCCGAGAATGGACATCTTGAGCTCGCCCTTGGGCCCGACAACCGTGACCTTCTCCTCGCAGGCGAACTGACCGGGCTGGGAGAGATCCTTTTTGTTGGTGAGCTGATGGCCGGCTCCGTAGAGCACGTCGAGGTCGGCTCTCGATACGTGCAGATGACGCGCAGAAGTTTCAATCATGATTTTCTTATCAGACATGGAAATGCTCCTTTCGCAAATAAAAGTTCCTTTTGAGAAGGCGCCGTTTGCTTGCCGCAAAAAGGCGTCTTCGACACTCTGCTTATCATTTTACTAGAAAGGGGAAAAACTTGCAAGAGGGGAAGGGCAATTCGCTGTTTGAAGTGAGATTTTTATGGGACGGCGCAAAGAAGGCGTCGAAAAATCTCCTCACGGCACCGCTTTACAGGGGGTGGCTTTTCCTGTATAATATTACAGTTGGTAAAATATTTCGTCTGGAGGCATGGCATGAACAGCGAATTTCCTCGCGTGCTTGCGCTGCTGCGCAAAGAACGTGGACTCAGTCAAAAGGCGGTGGCCGGGGAGCTGGGCATCTCGCAGGCCCTGCTCAGTCACTATGAAAAAGGGGCGCGTGAACCGGGACTTGATTTTCTGTGCCGGGCGGCCTCTTTTTACGATGTGTCGACCGACTATCTGCTGGGCCGCTCGAGCGACCGCAGGCCGGGGGAGACGCTGCCTGACAGTGAGCGGCCGCCCGACAACGCGCTGCGCGGGCGCAGCGTTTCGGCCACGCTGGGCAAAAACCTGACCGTCAGCGCCGTGAGCGTGCTCTTTGGCCTGATGGAGCAAGAGCAGACAAAGGAATTCGCCTCCTGCGCGCAACAATACCTGGGCATGGCCATCTACAAGGTGTTTCGTCACCTGACCAGGGCCGACCCCGATCATTTGCAGGGGCTGTTCTCACTGCCCGAGATGGCCTTTTTGGAGACCGGCAACGCCGCGCAGCAGCTCTCGGAGCTTCAGCTCAAGCTGCTTGCGGCGCAGCTTGCCAAAAGCGGCG
The DNA here is from genome assembly GCA_902474785.1 of uncultured Eubacteriales bacterium. Taxonomy (GTDB): domain Bacteria; phylum Bacillota; class Clostridia; order Oscillospirales; family Feifaniaceae; genus Galloscillospira. The sequence goes on from CABRXB010000054.1 coordinate 6,391, forward strand.
TGCTGACCCGGGCCCTGGGCTACGAGGCCATTCGCGCCCGATTTACGCGCGATGCAGCGGCCTTTTTCAATGTGGTCAAGCGGGCGGAGGATCAAATTCGCGCCGTGTGACCCCGTAAATCGACATGACACATGAAAAACAAAGGACATAATAGAGAGGATGGTTAAACATGAGTTTTCGCATTGCACCGGAGGTTTTTGAAACATTGCCCGAGCTTTATATCGGGGCGCTTGTGGTCAAGGGGATCGACAACACAAAAGATTACCCGCAGGTGACCGCCTTTCTCGACCAGTGTGTGGAGGAGCTGCACCAAAAGCTGTCCGGAACCAAGATCAAAGAACACCCCTTCATCCTGCCGTTTCGCGGCGCCTTTAACGCCCTTGGCGTCAACCCCAACAAATTCATGCCCTCGATTGAGGCGCTCGCCTCGCGCATTGAAAAGGGCAAGGGCATGCCCCACATCAACCCCATTGTCGACCTTGGCAACGCCATTTCGCTCAAGTACCTGCTGCCGCTGGGCGCGCATCCGCTGCAGGCGCTCGACGAAGAGGTGCGCTTTGCCAGAGAGGGCGATATCTTCCGGCCCTTTGGTGCGACGCAAGACGAGCAGCCCGACATTGGCGAGCTCATTTATGCCAACGGCAACATCGTCGGCACGCGCCGCTG
>CABRXB010000055.1 GCA_902474785.1 uncultured Eubacteriales bacterium
AAGGGGCTTGAAATACTGCTTCCAGTTGTTGGCCCAGTCCTCCTCCGCCACACTGCCTCTGGTGAGCGTGAGCGGCCCCAGCAAGCCGGTTTGATCGTTTGCGCGCAGACGCGAAATCGCCGCTTTGATGTCGGCAAGCTGGCGCTCCCCCTGCCCGTTTTCCGGCAGGTAAAAGGTGATATGCGGCACGGCGTCGCGCAGCTGCATCAGGCTCTCGTCCACATAGTCCCAGTGGGTCTGGGTCTTGTTCAAAAAGTCCTCAAAATCCGCCGGGTCGCTGACCACGAGCCCTGACACGCCAAGCTCTTCCAGCAGACCCGTCAACACCTCCACACCCTGCGACGTAGTGACAATGTCGATCTCCGCAAAGCGCATACGTCCACTCTCCCACTCTTGCGGCCACCATGGGGACGAAGGAAGGTTCCCTCGTCCCCATGATCACCGCTTTGTTCTTGTTCCTATTTTACCACAACAAGGCGCACAATACCAGCCGTGGCATCGGTGTAGATCTCAAAACTTGTGAAATCCTGCTTTGCCTGCTGCAGGGTGATGAAGCGCTTGGTGGACTCGTTGTAAACCTGCACCTTTTCGGCAATCGACAGGCTCTTGCCATCCACGCGCACCGTGCGCGTCCCCTCAAAGGCGTCGAGCGACACGGCGCCCTCTTTGGTCAGCTTGTTGTAGGCGCGGGCGTAGCCGCTGCCAATCGCAAGCCCGCCATAGGGCCCCTGCACCGGGAGCAACACACTTTGCGCCCCGGAAAAGCTGGAAACTGTCACAGCGCCCGTGCCGGCGGTCGTATCTGTCGTCACAGAATAGCTGCTTTTATCTTCACCCACTGAGACCAACCCGTAGGTATAGGCATTTCCGGTGACATTTTTTATCACCACAACACGCACAACACCCGACGCGTCAGTCTTATAGTAGAGGATGTGATCCTTTGGTATGATGCCGGTGGTGCCGTGGGCATCCTCCAGAGAGACCTCTTCAAAGTAAGCATAGCGATCGGCGCACTCATAAACAACCACATCGGGGGAGACTTCACGGTTTCCAAGCATCATTCTTGCAATCGAGAAATCAGAGATGGATGTGCTTGAATAGGAGGGTTCCATCAGAGAGATTCTGCCATCGTAGGCAACAGAAATCTCAACATACTTTTTATCCAAATCAAACGAGTATGCTTCTGTATAATCCTTTGTTGTTTCCGACGTGATCTCATGGCCCGTCCACAGGCGCACTGTGACCGAGCTCCCGGAGATCGCGGTCACCAATCCGCCCATAGAAGATGGCGCCTGCGTCTGGTTGACAACGCCTGCCACCGTTCCGTCGGGCGCGATCAGCGCCGTGATCACCTTGTCGTTGAAAGCGGTCAAATCGAGCTCCTTGTTGTCCGAGATGGGAAAGGTGATGCCATACATCTCAAAGCTCTGCGCTCGGCTTTTGGTGGGGTAGGCCGTGTTGATCATCCCGGAGATGCGCATGTCGCTCACCAGGAAGCGGTCAAGAGACGAGGAGTAGGTGACGACGTCGTTTGCTTTCAGCGCCGAGGCGTCGACCCTCACACCGTTTTTATAGATGGGGGTCTTCTCCACAAGCGTGGCGCTGTAGTGCGTAAGCAGCGGATTTTTCGAGGCGCTGTAGCCGGTTTCAAGCACATAGGTTTCGGCGCCCGCAGTACTGCCGGCCACTGTTGTGGACAGATAGCTCAAGGCGCCATTTTTTTCGTAGTAGAGTCGCAGGGTGGTGCCTGCCTTCAAATCCACGAAAGCCGACTGATAGGGCTGCACAGCGCCGCGCTGCACCACCTCGGTGCCGGCGGGCACCAGAATGCGCCCGCCCTCGGTGGTGGTGATGCCGTCTGCATCGCGCGACTTGATCACCACCGACACGGCGTCATACCGGCCGGCGACAAAACCGCACACGCGGCCGTCGCGCCCGGTCAGAAGCACGCCGCGCATGCCGACCAGGGAGGCGGGCATCTCGTTGACCGTGCTCATCTGCGACACCGTGCCGTTCACAGAAACGCTGATGATGCCCTGCGCGAGCGAAAGGTCGGTTTTCGCCGTGGCCAGCAGCACGGCGTTTTCCGTGCCGGTCAGCCCCATGTTGAGCGAGAACACGGAGCCCTCTTTGTTTTCAGTGATCAGCAGGTTGGCGAGCAACTGCACCGCCCTGCCGCGCGTCATGGGCGCATAGGGCGAGATCGACATGCCGTCGGTCAGACCGACTTCCTCGGCCTTGGTCAGATAGTCGTTGGGCCAAAAAGAGCCGATGTCGGTCTCCTCAAAGCCCAGCATGCGCAGGCAGATGGTCACAGCCTCGGCCTCGGTGATGGCGTTGTCTGGCCGAAAGGTTCCGTCGGGATAGCCGCTGAGCAGCTTGCTCTCGCGCACCGCCACATTGACATAGCCCACGGCCCAGTGCCCCGTCTTGACATCGGGAAACAGCGTGTAGTTGCGGTAGAGCGCCACCATGTCCTCATTGCCCATGCTGAGCACGCCCATTTTGGCAAACTGGGCTCTCGTCAGCGTGCTGGTGGGGCGAAAGTTGCCGTCTTCAAAGCCCGAGACGATGTCGAGCGCCGCCAGCGTCTCGGCCGCCACCCGCACCTCGTCGTCCCTGATGTCGGAAAAGGCTGCCGCCGGCGCCGACATCAGGAGCGCCAGCAGCAGGGCGGCGCACAGAAATATCGTTTGTTTTTTCATGTTGTCTCCTCCTATTCTGAGCGCAGTGCATCAATGGGATTGAGCTTGGAGGCGCGGTTGGCCGGGTAAAACCCGAAGAACATGCCGATGAAAATCGAGAAGGCGGCCGCGCCAAGCATCAGGGACATGGATGGCAAGAGCACCATGGTTCCCTGGAACAGTATTCGTCCAAAGATGAGCGACAAAAACGCGCCCACTGCGATGCCGACCAGTCCGCCCATGAGACTGATGGTGCCGGCCTCGATGAGAAATTGCGAGATGATGTCGATGCGCCGCGCGCCGATGGACTTGCGAATGCCAATCTCCCTTGTGCGCTCTGTGACCGACACCAGCATGATATTCATGATGCCGATGCCGCCGACGATCAGGGAGATACCGGCGATGCCGCCGCCCACCATGGACATCATGGCAATCTGCTCATCGTAAAAGTCCATGTACTGATTTTCACTGTAGACCCAAAAGCCCCAGTCGTTGCCGGTGAGCTCCTTCATGTAGTCCTGCATCTCGGTCACCACCTGGTTGGTGGCGTCGCCGTCGACCGCCTTGATGATAAACGACGAGATGGCCGGCGACTTCAGCAGAAGGCGGTTGTTGGTATAGGGCACGACGATCACATTGTTCATATAGTCGCCCATGCCGGTCTTCTCCTCAAAGAGACCCACCACCGTGAACTGCTCTCCCTTGATGCGAATGGTCTTTCCGATGGGGTTTTCAAAGTCGAACAGATCGGTTTTGACCTTGTTGCCGATCACGGCGACGCGGTCGGCATTGAGCACATTGGTATGTGTGAACATGCTGCCGCGCGTCACGTTGTAGTTGGTGCAAACGTCGTAGTCTGCGCTTCCAAGCAGGATGCGGCAGCTGATATTTTTGTCCTTTTGCTTGACCGTCTCATAGGTGGAGAGGTTTGGCGTGTATGCCGCCACGAGATCTGTGATCTCAAGCGTCTTGCTGTAGATCTCTTTGGAAACGTCGCGCTGATCTTTGTAGTATTCCACCTGAACGGCGTTGGTTCCCATGGCCTCAAAGCTCATCATAAATTGCTGTTTGACGCCGGCCACCAGCGTGACCAGCGTGATGACCGCCGCAAGGCCAATGATGATGCCAAGCATGGTCAAAAAGGAACGGCCCTTGTTGTTTTTGATGGACTTGATGGCCATGGAAAACGATTGTCCCAGCTTCATTGCCCCGCCTCCTTTGGCGCCTCCTGCTGACGCAGGTGGTCGCGAATGATCTTTCCGTCGCGCAGCTCAATGATCCGATGGGCATAGTCGGCGGTCTCCACGTCGTGGGTGATGAGAATGACAGTTGTTCCCTTTTTGTTGAGCTGTGAGAGCAGCTCCATGATTTCAATGGAGGATTGCGTGTCCAGGTTGCCGGTCGGCTCGTCGGCCATGACGATGGGCGGCGCCGTGGAGATGGCGCGCGCAATGGCCACGCGCTGCTGCTGGCCGCCCGACATCTCGGAGGGACGGTGGTGCATGCGCTTTTCCAGTCCCACCGCCACCAGCGCTTCGATGGCCAGTTGGCGCCGCTTGAACCGCCCAAGGTTGCGGTAGATGAGCGGCAGCTCCACATTTTCCACCGCCGTCAAATCCTTGATGAGATTGTATCCCTGAAAGATAAACCCGATGGCGCGGCTTCTCACCCTGGCAAGCTGGTTGTCCGAGAGGTCTTTTACGTTGGTTCCCCCCAGCAGATACTCGCCCGCCGTGGGCACGTCAAGGCAGCCCAAAATGTTCATCATGGTGGATTTTCCCGAGCCCGAGGTGCCGAGCACAGCTAAAAATTCCCCCTGGTTGACCGAGAGCGAGACACCGTTTAACGCGCGCACCTCATTTTCCTCTCCCGGATGATAGACCTTGTAGATCTGCTTCATTTCGATGAGCGCCATGTCAGCCTCCCCTATTAATAGTACATGCCATACGGGTTTTCCTGCACGGCGGTGGTGGCCACTTCGTCGCCCTCCTGAAGCCCCTCGACAATTTCAATCTGGGAGGCGTCAGAGGCGCCGGTGGTGACCCAAACGGCGGTAAAGCCCTCGGGGATCTGCGAGGCGGTGTTCGCGTCGAGAACGCCGCCGGAAGAGGCCGCCATATCTTCCGATCCGACCATGTCTTCCTGTGCGCCCTCGTCCGCGCCCTCGTCCGCGCCCTCACCCGCACCTGCATCGGGCGCGGCGGCGACGGCGGCCACATTGTGCCACTCCTGCACCTCGCGCACAAAGCAGACGGTGCCGCCCTCGACATATTTCACGGCGTTGGAGGGCACGGTCAGGCAGTTTTCCACGCGGTTTGTGGTGATCTCATAGTCGAGCCACATGCCGCTCATGAGGCCCTGTGCATTCAAAATCTCGATCTTGGCGGGGAAGGTCGACATGCCGGTGCCCACTGTGGCCTGCAGCGACACGCTTGAGAGAATGCCGTCGTAAATGGCGCCGCCGTCATAGCTGGCGCTGATGGTGACCGGCATGCCAGGCACAAGCGAGGAGACATACATCTCGTCGACTTCGACGTCCATGATCATGCGCGACAGGTCGGCCACAGACACCACGGCGTTGCCGCCGCCCGTGAGCTCGTCGCCCTCCTTGATGTTGACGGCGATCACCTGCCCGGCGATCTCAGCCGTGGGTGCATAGTATTTGTACTGCTCGGCCTCGGTGTCGTATCTTTTCTTGGCTTCGTCGAGCCTCTTAAGTGCGTCAGACAGCCTTTCGTCTGCGTCGTCGCTTTTGATGGTGAAGAGCTGCTCGCCCGCCTCAAAGGAGTAGTAGTCGCGCATGGCCACCGAGGTGATCTCCCCGGAGGTGCCGGCCTTGATGTTCTCCTCCTGATTGAAGCTCAAGGTGGCGGCTTCCGCAGGGGTCACATCGCCCGCCGGCGTGTGGATGACGGCGGTGGCCACCATGCCCTTGGTCAGAGAGCCGGGGTTGTCGATGGAAAGCTCCACCTCGAAGAGCACGGCGCCCTCGTCGGTGATCTTGGAAATGCGCTCAATGCGGCTGACGGTACCCGTGACCAGCGCCATGCTCTTGGGGATCGACACATCGGCCGTCTGCCCCAGGGCGATGTCGTCTATGTAGGCCACGCTGTAATAGGAGATCAGTTTCATCTTGGAGTCGTCGGCCAGAATGCCCAGCACATCGCCCTTGATGACCTTCTGTCCTTTTTCGCAGTTGACCGAAAGGGTCTTGCCTGAGAATTCGGCGCGCTCAACCTGCCTTGTGATTTCCTCTTGATACAGATCCACATCTTTATAGGCTTGATTAAGACTGCTCTGATACTCGTTGAGGTTGTTGACGATCTCCTCGTCGTTGACGACAAACAGCGGGTCTCCCACCTGCACCTGATCGCCGACCTCGACAAAGATCTCCCGCACCTCGCCCTTGGCAAGGCCGGCAACGTCCTGCTTCTCCTGTGCGGTGACAGAGCCGGAGCCCTGAACCTTGGTCTCAATGGTGCTGATGCCGGCAAAGGCCGTCATCATCTCGGGCGGCGGATCTTTTTTGAAAAAGAGGCTGTAAACCACAAAGCCGATGGCAATGACCACCGCGGCGAGCAGACCCCATACGATGATCCGTTTGACGGTTTTGCCCATCTTGCCCTTTTTTTCCGGGGCAAAGGTCAAGGTCTCCTCCAACGGAGGTTGAGTCACAACCTCCTGCGCCTCTGCGGAAACGGGCTCCTGCATGGGCTCTTGCGTGGGTGTCTGTTGCATGGTGCTTCCTCCTTAAGACGTTTGTCAACTGTGTGTCCTTGCTGTAGACTGCCTGTGTTTTCACACGTTACAAATTACATTAGACGGGCGGCGGCTTTGAATGTTCCGATTTGCCGCTAGAAAGTGCGCCGCCCATTGTCGCAGTTTTTGGTGATTTTGACCGAACGCATGCGACGTGCGGGCCTGGCCGCTCTGTTGCGGTTAAGCCAAAAGGCCCCCTGCCGCAGCAGGAGCCTCTTGACTTTTTCGCCGGGAATCTCCCGTTTTTAAAAGACATTGCAAAGCCCCGTGTTGTCCCGCCGTTTTCCGTAACCCAACTGAAAAGAGCACAGAGCCCTTGTGGTCTAGAGCAGACGGCCGAGCTCCTCCACCCGCTGCGCAAAGAGCGCAAGCGCCTGTGTGACCGGCGCCGGCGTTGTGAGATCCACCCCGGCGACCTTGAGTGCCTCGAGCGGCGG
>CABRXB010000056.1 GCA_902474785.1 uncultured Eubacteriales bacterium
CAAGCCCCAGACGCACGGCGGCGTTTGCCACTCTGTCATACTCAAAGGCCGTCAGCCTTCTGCCGACCATCGGATGCCCCGCGACGGCGGGCGTTGGCGTATACTGCGCCATGATGCTGTATCGCGTGCCGGACGGCAGATTGGCGGCGCACCACTCCAGCAGCGCCACGCTGTCTTTGGACAGGCCGGGCAGCACCAGGTGGCGTACCAGCAGACCGCGCTGCATCAGACCCTGACCGTCAAAAAGCGGTTTTTCCACCTGACGCGCCATCTCGAGCAGCGCCGCGCTTGCCACTTTGAAATAGTCGGGCGCGTCCGAGAGCTGCGCGCCCGCCTGCGCACTGTAATATTTGAGGTCGGGCAGATAGATCTGCACCCTGCCCTCCAGACGCTGTAGCTGCTCCACGCACTCATACCCCGCGCTGTTCCACACCACGGGCACGGGCTGGGGGTTTTCCTCGAGCAGCCGCGCGAGCAGCGATGTGTAGTGCGTGGGGGTGACAAGGTCGATGTTGTGGGCCCCGGCTTTCGCCAGCTCGCGAAAAATCTCCACAAGGCGCGCCTCGCTGACGGTCCATCCCGCGCCCTGTGCGCTGATGACGGCATTTTGACAGTAGATGCAGCGCAGGCTGCAACCCGAGAAGAAAACGGCCCCCGCCCCTTTTGTCCCGCTCAGACAGGGCTCCTCTCCAAAGTGGAGCGCAGCCCGGGCCACGCGCGGCGCGGCGGGGGCGCCGCAACGTCCCGCCTCGACCGCCCTGTTTGCACCGCAGCGCCGCGGGCAGTCAAAACATCTATTCCCCATAGCCGCGAGGATTCTTGCTCTGCCAACTCCACGCGTCGCGGCAGGCGTCCTCAATGGTGTGAATGGGCTTCCAATCGAGCTCCGCCAGCGCGCGCGAGGCGTCGGCCCAGCAGACGGCCAAGTCCCCCGCCCTGCGCGGCCCCACCTCGTGCGGCACCGAAACGCCGGTGGCGTTTTCAAAGGCCTCGATGAGCTCGAGCACGCTGATGGGACGCCCCGCGCCCAGGTTGCAGGTCAAAACACCGCCCTCGCGCCGCGCCATGGCCTCGAGCGCGGCCACATGCCCGCGCGCAATGTCGCACACATGGACGTAGTCGCGCAGGCCTGTCCCGTCGGGAGTGGGAAAATCGTCGCCAGCCACCACCAGCGGCGGCAGCGTTCCGGCTGCGGCGCCGGTCAGCCGCGGCAGCAGGTTGGAGGGCTCGCCCTGGGGCGACTCCCCAATGCGGCCCGAGGCGTGCGCCCCAACGGGGTTAAAATAGCGCAAGATCACGGCGGAAAATTCGGGGTTTGCGTCGGCCACCGCCTCGATCATCTGCTCGCAGGCCACCTTGGTCTTGCCATAGGGCGAGCTCGGACGCAGCGCGGCGCCCTCGTGCACCGGCTGGGTCTCCTGTTCGCCGTAGACAGTCGCGGAGGAGGAGAACACCAGATAGGGCACCTTCTTGAGCGCCATCGCACGCAGCAGCGTGAGCGTCCCGCCCACGTTGTTCTCATAGTATTCCAGCGGCTTTTCAAAGGATTCGGGCACCGATTTGAGCGCCGCAAAGTGAATCACGGCCTCGACCTCGTTTTCCTCGATGACGTTCATGAGCTGCATGCCGTTTCTCACGTCGCACTCATACAGCTTGAAGGTCTGCCCCGTCAGCTCTGCCACGCGCTTCAACGACTCGCGCGAGCTGTTGCAGAGGTTGTCGACCGCCACCACCTCGTAGCCCGCCTCGATCAGCGCCAGGCAGGTGTGACTGCCCAGGTATCCGCAGCCCCCGGTGACCAAAATGCTCATCCAAGCCTCCTTGCCGCCTCTTGCAGCACCGCCAAAACCTTGCGCTTGGTGACGGTTCCCTCGTGGATCTTGACGCCATCCACATAAAACGTCGGCACATAGTAGTAGTCGAACTTGTCGGCAAACGCAGCCTCCTCCGATTCGTCGATGCGCCGAAAGCTGTCGGCCGCCTTTTGATACTCGGGCATGATACGGCAGATGTCTTCAATATAGCGATCAGCCTTCTTGCAATGGGGGCAATGGGGCAGGCAAAAATAGAGGTTTTCCTGTTTCTCAGACATGCGCAAAATCCTCCTTTAAGGTTTTCTCATCAGACGCCGGATGCGAAGCGTCTGCTTCGCCATACGCAGCGAGTCGCGAACGAGGTGAACGCTTGACGCGCCATGAGTTTCCAGTCGAACGGGCAGCTCCCGATAGGTGCAGCCCCTTTGCATGGCCAGCGCCAGCAGCTCAAGGTCACAGGCGAAGTCGTCCACCGTGCAGGCGGCAAAGAGCGCGCGGCCCACATCGCCCTTGAGCGCCTTGAGGCCGCACTGGGTGTCGCTCATGGGCAGGCCCAGCGCGATCTTCTGAAACGCGGCAAACCCCCGCGACGCCAGCTTGCGCAGCGGGGGGTAGCCGTTGTCGCTGCCTTGGCACAGCCGGCGCGAGCCGCACACGAGGTCGACCCCGCTGCTGCACAGCAGCGTATGGGCCTCCTTGAGCGCCTGTGTGCCATAGGCAAGGTCGGCGTCGGTCAGCAGCAGCACGTCGCCCGTTGTGGCCGCCACGCCGGTGCGCAGCGCGCAGCCCTTTCCCTTGTTTGTCTCATAGCTTGTCACGGTCACGCCCGCCTGTCTTGCAATCTTTGCCGTATCGTCGGTGGATCCGTCGTCTGCAACGACGATCTCAACCGGCCAGGAAAACGTGGCCGCCGCCGTCTTCAGGCGGAAAAGCGATTCCTTTATAATCTCCCCTTCATTGTAACAGGGGATGACGATGGAGATGAGAAGAGGTCTCGTCAGCGCCACTTTTCCGCTTGCTCGAGCGCCGCGGCGCGGGCTTCCTCCATCATGGTCTTGATGATCTGCGCACAGGAGGCGCGGCGCACCACAGCGCCGGCCGACTGGCCGGCCATAAAGGTGGACTGCGCGGGATCTCCGTCCTTCATCGCGTGGGCAAGGCCGCCGCCCAGGAGCAGCTTGGCCTCATCATAGCCCTTTTCCTTGAGCACTTCAAAGTATTTTTCCACAAGCGGAGAGGTGACGGTGCGCACATTGCGCCCCGTGCCGGGATTGCGGTAAACGCGGGTGTCGCTCTCGAGCGCATTCACAATGGCGTCCTTGTATCCGTCGGAGGCGTTGCACTCGTCGGCCACGATGAAGGCCGTGCCGCACTGCACCCCTTCGGCGCCCATGGCAAAGGCCCCCGCCACGCCGCGTCCGTCTCCGATGCCGCCGGCCGCCACAATGGGAATGGAGCACATGCGGCGGGCCACCGGGATCATGGAAAGCGTGCTGACCTCCCCGATGTGGCCGCCGGCCTCGGTGCCCGAGCAGACAACGGCGTCGGCGCCGAGATCCTCCATCTTTTTGGCGACCTTGGCCGAGGGCACAACCGGCATGACCTTAATGCCGGCCGCCTTCCACGCGGCGATGAAATTCTTGGGCGAGCCGGCGCCCGTCGAGATCACCGGCACTTTCTCTTCGATGAGTAGCTTGGAGATCTCTTCGACATTTTTCATCAAAAGCATGACGTTTACGCCAAAGGGCTTGTCGGTCAGCTCTCGCGCACGCCGGATGTTTTGCAGCAGCGCGTCGGCCGAACCGACCGAATTGAGGATACCAAGCCCTCCCGCATTGCTGACGGCGGCGGTCAAATCGGCGTCGGACACGGCGGCCATGCCGCCCTGAATCACGGGGTATTCAATGCCAAAAAGTTCTGTAATGCGCGTTTTCATAAGAAATTCCTCCTTACACATGGGGGCGGTCAGAGCCTTCCCCGCCGCTCCTTTTCACATGGCCGTCAGGTCGTCCTCCTGTTTCGCGGGCGACTGGAAGGCGATTTTTGTGACTGGTTTCATTTCCGGGGAAATGTTGTCCCCCAACAGGTCTGTCTGGCTTTGCAGCGCGCAATAAAGCGCGCAAAAGCGTTCGCGCACAAGCGGGCGGGCGTTTCACGATGGGCGGCGGGTCAAAGAGCACCACGTCGCTGCGCAGCGCCAAAAACTCATAGTGCAGCATGGCGTCGTCGATATCGCGCACCGCCTCCCACTCGTCTTGCGTCAGCTTGTCGATGCCAAAGGCCGCAAAGACGGCGGCATCCACCTTTTGTTCGAGCGCCGCATAGTCGGGAAGCAGCGCCTTGACCGGGCGGATGAGGTCGCTCAAATAGGCCTCGCCAGCGTCGTGCAGCAGACAGGCCAGACGCACCCGGGGCGACAGCCCGCGCGCCCTGGCCTCGGCCTCGCAGTTGAGACAGTGCTGCGCCACCGAGTAAAAGGATTCAAAATGTCCCCCGGCGCGACACTGCAGACTCAACGCATGCGCCACATCGGTTAAGCAGACGTCGTCTGCGCAAAAGGCGGAGAGGTCAATCTGCCTGCCGCTGATGGCCGCCATCACGCAGCTTTTGCCGGCACACAGGCGAGAGGGCGCACGCATCAGCCCTCATCTCCATCGGGATCGGTCGGGCCGCCGGCGCCATCTGTGCCGTCTGCGCCTGTACCGTCGTCAGTCCCGCCGGTGCCGTCTGTGCCGCCATCCTCGGTTCCATTGGTGCCAAGGTCGTCCTGGTCGCTCTGAGGCGGCGTGTAGGGATTTTGCTCCTCATAGTAGGCGGTGAGCACCTCGAGTTCTTTTTGGTCGAGTTTGATCTCATTGGCCTCCTTGTAGGCGTTGATGTCCTCGATGATCTTGTTTTCAGCCTTTTCCATAAAGAGCACTTCGCGCACGGTGGCGCCGGTGCCATAGCTGTCAAAATAGGTGGCGTCGAGATCCTGCTCGCGCAGCGGGAACCGCTTGATGATGTGGTATCCCGAGGAGCCCAACGTCAGTCCATAGGCGTCCTCCTCCAGCGCAAAGGCTGTCTGGAGAAAGGCGGGGTCGAAGCTCACAGCCTGGTCGATGACATATCCTTCCGGCATATTCTCCATGCCGGGATCTTCGCCGTGCTCCTCCATGAGCGCATCAAAGTCGGCGCCCGCGTCGAGCTGGGCGACAAGCTCTCTGGCTCTGTCGCCGGCGGCCTCGACGCCCGCGGCGTCGAGCGTCTGCCCTTCGTCGTCAATGGTCTTGATGAGAATGTGCTTGACGCGCACAAAATCCTGCTGCGCCGTGTTCCAGATGTCCTCGTCGGTGCAGCCCTCTTCCTCCTTCATGCTCTCGGTCAGGCGGTCGATGCGCTGGTAGGCATACAGGTTTTCCTTGAAAAAGTCCATGCTCATGCCGGCGGCGGCCACGGCCTTCTCAAAGGCCTCTTCACTGCCATAGGCGGTAATATAGTTGTCAAGCTGCTCTTGCACAGCGGCATCGTCCTCTTCGTTGAGCTCCAGTCCGCGCTGCTCGAAGAGCACGTTGATGATGGCCTGGGTTGCAGAGAGGTCGAGCGCATAGTTGACGATCTCCTCCATGTAGGTGCCGCTCTCCTCGTCCATCTTCTCGCCGCTGAAGGTGGAAAACGCCGCCTGGCGCTGTTCCTCAAAGCTCGAGACCAGGCTGGAATAGTAATAGTAAAAGTCCTCCGAAGGGACAACGGCGTCGCCCAGCGTGGCAATGGGGTGCTTGAAGGGCGATGTGGCGCATGCCGCCAGCGAGATCGCCATGACGAGCGCCATGGCGCCGGCCAGCATTTTTTTCATTAGTTTCATCTGCGTTCCTCCGATCGGGGCGCTGATAGCCCCGGCTGTTTTGAGGCGGCGCCTTCGCGTCCCCTCTTTTGCGTATAGCTCTTGTTATTATACCCCATCTCAAAGGAGATGTCCAGATGGCGCGAAGGGAGAATTGGTGACTGCTTTGTGTCTTTTCCCGGCCTTTGCACAATGTCGGTCTCTGACAAGGGGCGCTGGTCCACATCCCCGGCGCACTGGAACGCAAAAAGGCCGCTGCGAGTTCGGCGGTTCGCAGCGGCCTTTTTGTTTGTGTACTCATTCAAAAAAGGAGGGGGATTCTCAACCTTCGCCTTCATTATAGCGGCCTATTATGTCTTACGCATGCACAAAATATGAACAGATTGTAAAACACATTATTTTTGACGCATTGTCCAGACCTTCAACACGCCCGCCACCGTTTTGGAGTCGTCGATTTCCCCCGACAGAATGCGCTCGACAAGTTCCTGAAGCGGCATGCGAAAGCCGGACAGAAACTCGTCTTCATCGAGATGCTGTCTGCCAAAGGAGAGCTGCTCAGCCAGATAGAGGTAGAGCCTTTGATCGGAAAATCCCGGGGAACACAAAATGGAGCCCAGCGGCTTGAAGACTCCGGCGACGGCGCCGGTCTCCTCTTCCAGCTCGCGCATGCCGCAGGCCATGGGGTCCTCCCCCTTTGTCAATGTGCCCGCCGGGATTTCGATGAGCTCCCGGCCGACGGGGTACCGATACTGCCGCACCAGCAGCACATTGTCCTTCTCATCGAGCGCCACGATGCCCACGCCGCCAATGTGTGACACAACCTCGCGCGTGGTATGGTGTCCGCCCGGGAGCTCCACCTCGTCGCGGTAGACCCGGATGATTCTGCCCTCGTATAACGATGTGCTGCCCAGCGGTTTTTCATAGAACTCGGCGTCGCTGCCCGCCCTTGTCGCAATCTTGCTCATCTTCTGTGGAAGCCTCCCATATTTGGTTGTTTTTCCTATGATATCGCATTTTGTGTAAAATAACAACTCCCCGCCGCGCCCAAGGGGAATGGCCAATCACCGATTTTTATGGGGATATCGCAAATTTTCAGGATCAGGGACGATGCGGCCGGCGCTTCCGGCATGCAGAAAAAAGCACCCGCGCAAAAGAATTCTCGCTGGGGGGAAGGCAGGCGACGCGACCGGCGGCCCTGGTCTTCAAGCTCTGCGCTCCGCTTAAAA
>CABRXB010000057.1 GCA_902474785.1 uncultured Eubacteriales bacterium
GCGGATTTTTGCCGGCGCTCAACGGCTGCCTCGACTGTGGAGAGCAGCAGGCGGCGCTCTTTTTCTCCGCACTGCAGGGGGGGCTGCTGTGCGAGCGGCACCGTGCGGCAGCGCGCGACGCTGTGGCCGTTTCACCGGCGGTTTTGGCCGCCATGCGATATATCTGTAGTTGTGAAGCAAAAAAACTTTACGCCTTTCGACTGCCAAAGGAGCCGTTGAAAGAGCTGACAGATCTTTGTGAAATCTATACGACAACCATGCTGGGGATGGAGCTGCCGACGCTGCGGTTTTACCGCTCGATGGCCGCGGCCGCCCCGATTGATTGAGGAGAACCAATGAATCAGAGTATGACAGAACTCGACCGCAAGGCGCTGTTCACTTTGGAATATGACAAGGTGCTTGCGCTGCTCATGGAGCAGACGGGGTGCGACGGCGCCCGCGAACGCGCGCAGCAGCTTTTGCCGGCCTCCCATGTGGACGAGGTGAGAGAGCGCCTTGCCCTGACCGAACAGGCGCGGCTGCTCATCGGGCGCAAGGGCAGCCCGTCCATCTACGGCGTCAAGGACATTTTACCGGCGCTGCAGCGCGCGGAAAAAGGGGCGGCGCTCTCGCCCAGGGAGCTGCTGCGCGTGGCCACGGTGCTGCGCGCGGCGCGCTCGCTTCAAAGCTATATCGAGCAGGACGCCGAGGATGCGCCCGGCATCCGCGAGATGTTCTCGTTGCTCGCCCCGCAAAAAACGCTTGAAGAGCGTATCACGACCGCCATTTTGTCGGAGGACGAGATCTCCGACCGCGCCTCGCCCGAGCTGGCCTCGATCCGGCGCAAGATCATGGCGGCCTCCTCGCGCATCAAGGAGACGTTGCAGCGCATGATCCGCACGCCCTCCTACCAGAAATATCTGCAAGACCCCATTGTCACGCTGCGCGGCGACCGCTATGTGGTGCCGGTCAAGACCGAATACCGCGCCGAGGTGCCCGGCCTTGTGCACGACATGTCGGGCTCGGGCGCGACCTGTTTTGTGGAGCCCATGGCGGTGGTGGAGGCCAACAACGAGCTCAAGGTGCTGCATGCAAAGGAGGCGGACGAGATCGAGCGCATCCTGCTCGAGCTCTCGGCATTCGTTGCGGCGCAAAGCGAGGAGATCGCCCTCAACTATGACCTCATCGTGGGCATCGACTTTGTTTTTGCCAAGGCGCGTCTGGCCTACGCCATGGATGCGGTGCAGCCGGAAATCAGCGAGCGAGGAGAGGTGGAGCTGCTGCGCGCGCGCCATCCCCTCATCGACAAAAGCAAGGTGGTTCCCATCGACATCCACCTGGGCAGAGGCGTTGATACCATGATTGTCACAGGCCCCAACACGGGCGGCAAGACCGTCACGCTCAAAACGCTGGGGCTTTTGCATCTCATGGCGGCTTCCGGCCTGCACATCCCCGCAAAAGAGGGCAGCCGCGTGATGGTGTTTGACCATGTGTTCAGCGACATAGGCGACGAGCAGAGCATCGAGCAGTCGCTGTCCACTTTTTCAAGCCATATGGTCAACCTCATTCGTATTTTGGAAGAGGCCGATCAAAACAGCCTGGTGCTGCTCGACGAGCTGGGCGCAGGCACCGACCCCATCGAGGGCGCGGCGCTGGCCACCGCCGTGCTCGAGCGCCTTCGGAAAAAGGGCGCGCACATCGCCGCCACCACACACTATCCCGAGCTCAAAACCTTTGCGCTCAACACCAAGGGCGTGGTCAACGCCTCCTGTGAGTTCGACGTGGAGACGCTGCGCCCCACCTATCGGCTCATCTTCGGCATGCCGGGAAAATCCAATGCCTACGCCATCTCTTTGCGCCTTGGTATGGATCCCGCCATTGTCGAACGCGCCAGGCAGCTCACGAGCGGGGAGACGTTGGCCTTTGAGGAGGTGCTGTCCGAGTTTGAGCGGCAGCGTCAGGAGATGGAAAAGCAGCTGGCAGCCGCCCGACGCGAGCGCGAGGAGGCAAATTTGCTGCGCGCAGAGCTCGAGCTTCAAAAAGAACGCTTCAAAGCGCAACGGGACAAGGAGCTCGAGCGCGCCACACAGGAGAGCCGTCGACTGGTGGCCATGGCGCGCGAGATGTATAACCGCACCATCAAGGAGCTCGACGACATCAAAAAAGAGCGCGACGCCGCCGATTTTGGCGACAAGCTCTATCAGGCCAAGCAAAAACTGCGCCGCGACCTTCGCCGTGCGGCGGGGGAGCTCGACCCCGTGACCACGCTGCCGCAGGAGCCCACCGTGCTGCCGAGGCCCCTTCGCGTGGGCGACACCGTGCACATCCGCACGCTCGACAAGGACGCGGAGGTGCTTGCCCTGCCCGATTCCAGAGGGATGGTGTCGGTGCGTGCCGGCATCATCAACACCAAAGTCAAGGTGACGGATCTGACGCTGGTGGAGGAGAAGGGCAAGGCGGTGGAGCGGTTTCTCTCGACCCGAACGGGGGGAGACAAGGCCGTCACCTCCATGCAGGCGGAGCTCGATCTGCGCGGCAAAAATGGCGACGAGGGCTGCTATGAGCTCGACAAATATCTCGACGAGGCGGCCCTTCACGGGCTGCAGACCGTCACCGTCATCCACGGCAAGGGCACCGGCGCCCTGCGAAACGCCGTGCGCGACTACCTCAAGGGGCATCCCCATGTCAAGAGCTATCGCCGCGGCGTCTATGGGGAGGGGGAAGACGGCGTCACAGTGGTGGAGCTGCTGTAACTGTGGCGCAAAAGTCACAAGCCCTTGCACAAATATTCTCTAGACAAGGATCACATAAAGATTTTTAGAAGGGGGAGTGTCATGAAGGGCTTTAAAAGCATGTTGTGCGCGCTGGTCGCGCTGGCCACGTTGTGCCTTCCGGCGGCCGCCGAGGAGGGCGTTGCCCGGGGCGAGGCGGTGGATCGGCTTGTCAGGGCGCTGTATGAAGGGCTGCCGCTCGAGGAGGTCTACTGTCAGCATGAGAACACCTCGGCGCACTACACGGGCGACGCGGCGAGCTATCCTGTGCTGTGCGCCCTCTATGGCCAGGTTCCCCCCTGTGGATTTTCGGATGTGACGGCGCAGCATGGCGATGCGATCTCCATCTCTCTGGCTGCCGCCATGGGCGTGGTCAACGGCTACCCCGACGGTACGTTTTGTCCCGACAGACTGCTCACCTGGGATGAGGCCGTCAAATTGTGTATCTGCGCAAGGCAGGTCGCCGGATCTCCGGGAGAGCATACTTATCCAGAAAGCTATTGGGAGCGGGCGACCGGTGTGGCGCTGATAAAAGATCGCCCGCAGGATACGACGGCGCCCATTTCCGATGCAGACTTTGAGGCGTTGCTCCAGAAAACCCTTGCCTTCAAGCGGGAGGCGGGCAACGTCATGCTGGTCTTCACAGAGCCCGCCGATCAAAAGGCCTGCGCCGAAGCCTATGCGACGGCTGTGGCCGACAGGTGCGGCGCCCTGCAATACGCCCTTTTGAGCGACGCTCTGCGCGAGCAGACGAGAGCGGATTTTGAGAGTGGCTTTTGGGTCACGGGCGTCTCCAGCCCGTGGGTGGAGAGCTGGGAGGTGACGCAGATGTCGCAAAACACATTTGATGTGCTCTTTCACTACGCGACCAGCACGGGCGCGGGTCCCGATATCCTGCAGACGCTGTACATCGAGCAGGAAAACGGTGTCTGTCGAATCGTGGCGATCGAGCCGCAGCAGTAGACGGCATCCGTCTGTCAGGGACGTGCGCAGGCTTTGAGGAAGGACAGAACAAAAACGGGGCGAATTTCTTCGCCCCGTTTTTTGTCGCCGGACTTTTCTTCGCTTTGGGCAGGGCTTTGCGTGGGCTCAGATTCCTCAAAGAAAAAAACGATGCCGTCCGGGGCTGCGATTAATTCCGCCCGCGCCAAAGAAAAGACGCCAAAAATTGCGTCGCCGCACATTGCCGCCATGCTGAAATCGGTGCAATCGGGTTTTTTGTTGCGACTTCTTTTTCAAGCCCTCGGTCTTGTCAGGAAACGAGAGACTTTGGGTCAAAAGGAATGAAAAAATGTTTTGGAGGTCGCAATCACGAAAATGAGCTTCTTTGGGGATTTTTAAGTGTAAAAGAGACAAAAGATGCGGCTGCGTCTGACCATGAAAGAAAAAGAGAAAATTTCAAAAATTTTTACAGGCTCTTTTGCTGCGTGGAAAATCATGCTATACTAAAGACAAAGCAATTTTGAAAGGGGATGTCCGGCGTGTATCTCATCGGTATCACCGGGGCTTCGGGATCTGGCAAATCCACGCTCGCCAAGCAGATCATGGATGAGCTCGCGTGCAGCACGCTGTATCTCACGCAGGACATGTACTATAAAAACGCGCTGCACCTGACCGAGCAGCAGCGCAAACAGCTCAACTATGACGCGCCCCAAACCTTTGACTTTGCGCTTTTGCGCCGTGATTTGAAGGAGCTTGTGGCAGGTCGCCCCATCGAGCGCCGGGAATATGACTTTGTGCACTATCGGCGTTACGACAAAGACGAGCTGCTCCCCCCGGCACAGGTGCTGATTTTAGAGGGCATCCATGTTTTTTACGACGATGAGATCCGCTCCATGCTCGATCTCAAAATCTTTGTACAGCTCGATGCAGACCTGTGTATCCTGCGGCGTCTGCGCCGTGATCTGCTCGAGCGCGGCCGCACGGTGGACAGCGTGATCGAACAGTATGTCAAAACCGTCAAGCCCATGTATGAAACGTACATCCGCAACTATGCGTCCATGGCCGACATCGTGATGCCAAACGTGTACGAAAGCCACAAGGCGGTCGAGATCATTGTGGAATATGTCAACAAGGCGACGGCGCCGCAGCCTTGTCCCACTTTGTGACATCACTGCCGCCGACACCACACAAAGCGGCGTCGGCGGCTATCTGAAGTGGTCGAAACGGCGCTAAACCGCACGCCACAATATCAGCTTATGTCGAAATCTCAGTTTGGGAACCAGCCGGGCAACCTGAAATTTGCGCGCGGCATTTCGCTTAAAAATCAGCGGCGGCACTTATAAAAGGAGTGACTCAACGTGCCTCACATCGCCCCTTCCATCCTCTCGGCGGATTTTGCCCGCTTGGGAGAAGAGCTCAAAGCTCTTGACGCCGCGGACTGTCACATCGTTCATCTCGACGTGATGGACGGACTGTTTGTCCCCAACATCACCTTTGGAGCGCCGTTCATCAAATCGCTGCGCCCCTATACCGATATGCTCTTTGACACACACCTGATGATCGACGAGCCCGCCCGTTTTTTTGACGATTTCGTCAAATCCGGGGCCGACGGCATTACCATTCACTACGAAGCCACCGTCAATGCGCCGGCGGATTTGAAGGCGCTGCGACAGCTTGGCGTGCGGGCCGGCATTTCCATCAGGCCGCACACGAGCGTAGAGCAAATCGAACATTTGCTTGAGCTGTGCGATCTGGTGCTGGTCATGTCGGTGGAGCCCGGTTTTGGGGGTCAGTCCTTCCAGCCGCAGGCGCTGCAAAAGCTCGAACGTCTTTCTGCCTTGCGTGAACAAAGGGGATATTCCTATGTGCTGGAGGTCGATGGGGGCGTCAACCGCGAGACCATTCCCGCCGTTGTTTCGGCAGGCGCCGATTGGCTGGTCATGGGAAGCGCATTTTTCAGGGAGAAGGACTATGGCAGGGCGCTGTTTGAATTTCAGACGTTGGCAAACAAGTAAAATGAAAGGTCTCTTCCTGAAAAGACGACGGCATTGGTTGTTGTATCGAAAAAGCGGGGGGATGATTTTGAAGGGGAGCAGTTGATCGTACAAATACGCGCGAAACTGGCTGACTGGATGTCTGAACTGCGGCGTTGCTTTGGGCAAACCCGTCTTTTTACGTCCCGATTTTCGCGTGGGGCTCCGGGCCGCGCGTCTATACTTTGCTGCATATGAAATGGCGGGCGGCAAGAAGCAGACTTGATTTTGCCGATTAAACAGAGATCACCATAGGCTGCAATGCGAAGCCATCATCTCAAGGGACGGAAAAAGGCCGAAGTCAAAGCGGGGAGAGCTTGCAACCTGAAATGAGCGAGAAAAAGGCTGTGCGGGGAAGATGCGCAGTGACGGCAAAAAACCTTTACACAGAAAAAACCGGTCAGGAGAGCAGCACATTTGTGAAGCTGCCACATTGAGAGAACACCTGCCTGTGAACAGGTTCTGCGATGACGTTGCCAGGGGAGCATCTTGCGGGCAAGGCAGCTCTCGTCGAGAAAAAGCCGCAAGGCAAAAGGATTTTGAAAAAACCGTGATTGGAGAATGCACGGAAAAGAAACTGCAGCCAACAAAAGCAAACGGCATTGAAAAACAGATCTCTGAATGTTCTGCTCGCCGTCGCATCTTGAAAGTCTCCCAACGAAGCTTTTACCGTCATATGCGAAAGGCCCTTCAGAAGTGCAGGGGAAAGTTGATTTTTACCTGTGGCTGTGATTTCCCAAAGCCCTGTGCGGCCTTTCACAGTTTCCTGAGCAGGGTGGCCGTTTGCGTCAGTTTTGACGGTGAAACCATGGCGTTTGGCGACAGGGAAAAGCCCCATCGGTTGATCAGGGGAGACACCTTGCTCACCGTAAAAGGTGTTTGCCCCGATCAACAGAGATTCAAGTTGGTTTAAATTGAGAAAGGAGAGCAAGTTATGGCAAGAGTTGACAGTACGCTGTACCATCAAAAAGGAGGCGGCCTCTTTCGCATTTTGGGAGAGATGACCGCGCAGACCCAGGAAAAATATCCCGGCCGCCCCATTGTCAAGCTCGGCGTGGGAGATGTGACGCTCCCGCTTGCGCCGGCCATTTTGGAGGCGCTGCACGCCGCTGTGGACGAG
>CABRXB010000058.1 GCA_902474785.1 uncultured Eubacteriales bacterium
TATTCTGCAAAACCAACGCGGCGGCTATCCCAGCGTCACATAGGGGCGCGCCTGTTCGAGTTCCTCACTGGTTGCAATGCAGTAGAGATAATAGCACGACTCGCCAAAGCCCAGGTCGGAGGTGACGCTGAAGTTGGCCTTGCGCAGATCGGTCTCCTTGACGATGACATCGCGCAGCCAGGTCATATCTTTGGCGGTCGGCCCCGAGCTGATGACCAGAATGCGCGCGCCCTCTTCGTCGAGCTGGCCCATAATTTGAACGGCCTGCCTGGTCTCGGCAGCGCCGCCCAGCGCATAGACCGTGCTGCGCCCGTCGCCCATGTCGAGCACGTTGAAGGCGATGCCGCAGGACTCGATCATCTGCTTCATGTCCTCCGGGCTGACGCTTGACAGCAGATAGGGCTGCGCCTGAACCGCCGACCCATTGGCAGACAGCTCTGCATTGGCCTCAACGTCAAACGCGGCGGCCGTGCGCCGCAGCGCGGTGATGGTGGCGTCGGGCCCCGTCAGGTAGACGATGCGGTCGTTGTGCACATCGTCGAGCACCCCGGCGCGCACGCCGAATTTGTCGGCAAGCGTGATGAACTGCCTGCCTGTGATATATTTGAGCTCCAACGGCTCCAGGATGAGCTCCGGCGACGTGTCGGCGTTGATGAAGTTCTGCTTCAAGTCGAGCGCCTCCACCAGCAGCAGAAGGTGCGCCAGATTGTGAGGCGTGGCCGACATCTCCACGCCGCCCTCCACCGGCTCGATCGACGCATAGTCGATCTCCTGCACATCGGCAAGGGCCTTGAGATCCTCCACCTTGAGGTAGTTCAGCCGCTTGGCCACCACAACCTCGGTGTAGAGAAAGGTGTTTGTGACCATGGACTGCGGCCCCACTACAATCACATCCTCGTCGAGCATGTAGGTCAGTCCGCTGTCGGCCGCCGCAAGCGCCATCTCAAGCGCCTTCATGGGGGTGACGACGTTGGCCTGCACCGTCACCTTGACGGGCTCTCCGAAATAGAGCACATGGCGGCCGTCCACCTTGCCGATGCGGGCGATGAGCTCCCTGATGTCGACGTTTTTATAGTCGAGCGAGATGAATTCATCCACCTCGGGCATCAGTTTGATGACGGCCTCCGACCGGTATGTGGTCGAGCCCAGCAACTCTTCGGTGCTCAAGCTGCGCTCGTCCTCCGTGGGGGTGTAGGGATTTCTCTGCACCAGCAGGGCGTCGGTCGGCGGCGCAAGCGTGGGGTATTGTGCAAAAGCGGTCGTCCCGCTTGGCTGTTCGTCCTCGTCGGCAGCGCCTGCCACCGTAAAGCAGATGCCTGTCAGCAGTGTCAGGACAAGCAGCATGACCATCCAGTTTCGCATCTTCACATCACTCCTCGTCCACATGGGTGAGATCCAGTCTGTTTTCGGTCATGGTCAGCGTCACTCTCTCGCTGCCCTTGCGAAGCGTCACCCCGTCTGAGGCGATGTCGTAGATCTGGTATCCGCCCAAATAGTCGTCCTCCACCATGGTGGCGGTCACTCCGTCCACCGAAAAGGTGGCGTAGCTGTCGCCCGTCTGCTGGATGAAAATCCCGTCCAGCCGGATGGTGGAGACCGTCTCGGGCAGCATGGGGGCCTTGGTGAAGCTGTCGAGCAGTTGCGCCTGCCCGCTCTCCACCACAAGGTTCGATTTGTTTTTATACTCGGTGATGACCTCGGGGTGGCGAAAGAGCGCCGTCACCAAAATGACCAGCGCCGCAAGCAAAATCAACAAAAAGACCGAAAGCGCCATCTGTGCCTTGGTCTTGGGGTGTCGAATGGTGCGAACCAATCCTTCCACCTTCTTTGGCGCCATAAGCAGCACCTCCTTCGATGCGTTTTTCTATTTTGGGCCGCGCTGCGTCTCAAGCCGCGCGGCCTGTCCTGCGCGTTCGGGCCTTCCCGTCGACGGGATTTCCCAAAATGGGCCAGTCTTTATTCTACGAGTGCAAAGTAGCATTTGTCAACCAATATTCAGTGAACATTGTGTGGGCGCCGCACGAAAGGGCCTCTGCTTTTCCCTGTCAAGGCGCGCAGAAAAGCGCCTTGCGGCCGCCTCTTCTTTCAAGAGAGCGCGCCGCAGGCTGTTTGTAAAACCCGCTTTTTCTATGGAAGCGCCTTTTGCCGGCGCTCTTTTGCAAGCGCGCCCTCCCCCCGTCTCCCTTGCCTCAACAGAGCCTCTTTCAAACGCAACAAGGCCGCGCCCATGGGAATGGACGCGGCCTTGTTGCAACTGACGTTTTTTATAAACACGCAAAGCCCCTGTTGTCCCCCTGCCCCTTCTGTGAGACGCCCCCTACCAGCCGCCGCCGTAGGGCCCCAGCGTCAATGCAGGGTGCGTGCCCGGCGCGAAGCTGTCCATGTCGTACCAGCTCTTCACGGCAAAAACACAGAGCCTGATCTCATAGGTGTCGAACAGCTCGCCATAGTACCCCTCGGTCGGGCCTTTGAGTCCCGGCATCTGCAGCTCCACATTGCGGTGAAAGCAGCGGATCATCTCCTCTTCAAATGCGATATAGGCCCTGTCTTCCGGGTGCTCCTTTTGCCGGACGGCGGCGATGAACCTCACATAACGATCCTGCACGTTGACCTCAATCTGCACGTCGATCGGCAGCTCGAGCGCTTGAAGCTCGGCCACCGTCTGGTCGCAGACCGTTTGAAAATCGACGTTTGCAAAGGGGTCTGCCTGCCCGTCTGCCCCGGTCGACGCCACAGCGTCTTCCCTTGCGCCGGTTGTCGGCGGCTGCGCTCCCCCCGGCTCAGACCCCGGCGTTTCACTGGGCGGCGTTGCCCGCCCCTCCTCGAGAAGCTCCCAGATTTGCCGGGCGGTCAGATGATACAGCTCATACCGGTCAAAGTCGAGCTGACCCTCCTTTGTCGTCTGGTGCACTGACAGGACAAGAAACCCGTTTTCCCCCACAAGGCCAAATCCCAGGCTTTTGCCCTCTCCAGCCTGGCACAAAACCTCCTGAACGTCGCCGGTTTTGACGTTCAGAAAAAACAGCGTTTGATCTGCGCTTTTCAGCTCATCGGTCAACTTGCGCCGATAGACCAGATAATCGACAGATGCGCTGCTGTGGCAACTGTTCAACCCCGGCCCAATCATACGCATCCCCGCGTCCAGGGGCACGATTTCCTCAATGCCGTCGCCGGTCAATTTGAAAATTGCCTGCTCCATGTTCCAATTTTCCAAAATCACATAGTCCCCAACCACCGCCACGTCAAGAGGCGCCGTCCCCTCGAAGACGGCGTCCAGCAGCGCGTCGGAGACAACCTTTTGCAGCGTGCCGCTTTTGTCGTAGACGCGCAACGCATAGTTTGACAGATTGTCTTTGATCTCGTTTGTCAAAACATAGATCAACTTGTCGCAGGCGCTAGCCCTGGAAAACAGGTCGCCGCTGATAAGCTCCCCATACACCGTGGCACGCTCCTCCAAAATCACTTCTTTTTGCCGCGACTTCACATTGTAGCAAATCAAAGAGGACGTATCGCCCTCCATCCATCCACAGAGAAGCTCTTCTTCACTGAGCTTGCTCAAATAGACAAGCGGATTGACCTGCTGCGCACTCCCCAGGATGTCGACCGCCGTCACCTGCCGATTTGCCGCGTCCACGCGCAGCAGCTTGAGCTGCACGCCCTCCCCGTCGGGCTCCAGAGCGACATGATAAGAGCAGTCCCCCATCATCGCATGCGAGCTGGAGGAAACCAGGGCGGGCCCCGACTCTCCAAGCCGAGTCAGAGGGCTGGGGCTGTTCCATGCAGTTGCGTAAAAAAGCGTTTTTCCCGGCGCCGCCTCCTCAAACACGGCAAAGCGGTCGGAACCCCCCACGATCTGAGGCGCCGACGCCCCATTGACCGTATAAAAAGGCGTCAAGCCGGTGAGGTCCAGCACCCTGTGCGTGGGCTTCGACTGCGCACAGCCTTGAAAAAGGCAACATACAGCCAAAAGAACGCCTAAGAAAAACCCCATTTTGTGTTTCATTCGTCTCCCCCCTTGGATTTGAAACCGCCGCGCCGAAAAAAACCGGGCGGCCCGCCTTTCCTCTTCTGTCCGCGGCGGGACGTCCTACGGCATCCGGCCGCCATTTCAAAGGACTTGCCATTTCAGATCATAGCCTGCAAAATCTTCTGAAAGGTCTAGTTTCACCACCCCACTGATTTCGGTCGCTGGTTCCCGCGCACCCCAACTTGTCAAAAAAGGTCGAATCTGATTTTATCTTACCATATCTTCCGATGTTCTTCAATCATTTTAAGAGGGCTGCCACACTGACAGCCCTCCGCCTAACAATTTTCATCTGTTTTCCTGCCGCCCTTCGTTCCCCCCACGAGGCAATCCGGCGACACATCGAAGAGCGCCGCCATGTGGAGCAGAATTCCAAGCTTGGGCTCGCACGTCATCAGCTCATAATTTTGACTGCCTTCTGCTCCGGCTGGCTTGCTGCGTTCACTTATCTAAAAAGAAAATCTCATCTACATGGAGATTCAATAATTTAGCGATTTTCATTGCAAGTTCAAGGGTGGGGTTGTATTTATCATTTTCAATCGCTATAATTGTTTGACGGCTTACCCCTAATTTGTTTGCCATATCTTCTTGCCGCATTCCTGCTTCTTTTCTAAGTTTTTTAATCACATTTCTCATAACGTTTTATACTTTCATCAATAAGAACGTCCCAATGGATAATAGAATGGCGGCAACCGCAATGGTTCCAACGATGGCCCATACAACCTTGTTTGGTTCGTGATATTCCTCATCCCCGGCAATCATTTTTCGTTTCATTGCCATTTGTGAAAAGCCTTGAATACCGACAGCCAAGCATACAATCAATCCCGGCAATGGGCTATGTTTTGCACCATTCACAAGAACCTGCCAACAGTTATAGAATGTCCAAACGGACAAAATCAAGAGTGTAACTTTGTAGCCGATTTCTTCCGAGCGCAACTGAATGTCTCTGTCCATTTCATCTAATTTTTTCATTTGGAATTGCCTCCTGATGTGGTGTTAAAAATCCTCTCCAATATGTTAAAAGATCTTTACATTTCTATCATACTCTTCGAGGCGCACAATGTCAAGACCTCTTAACATTTATGTTCGAAATCGTTGCGAGGATGGGGAACAGCATAGACGACATGCCAACAAACGTTCACGTCCATTTTCTAAATAGAGGTGGTTTTGCCTGAAGGTAAGAAAACCAACATCCCAGCATGATACCCCATATTTTTCAAAAGCAGCCGCGCTCTGCCCTTGCAGCATCTCAAAAAAGGCTTTGCGCCCTCCCTTGAATGCGAGGCGTGTGATGTGGTATGATAACATGTAAAGATTTTTCCAGGCGACACACCGACTTGCAAGAAAGAGAGAGCGCACATGATCGAATTTTTAAACAGGGACAACCCTGAGAAGTTGAGAGAATACGAACAGTTCAACATGTCCCACCCAAAGGGGCACTTTTGTCAGAGCGTGATCTGGGCCGGCGTGAAAAACGAGTGGGACTGGCAGGTTGTCCTGGTGCGGGACGAGGAGGGCGCCATTGTCGGCAGCATGGCGATTCTCATCCGCCGCATGCCCGGCATGCCCTACACCATGCTCTATTCGCCGCGCGGCCCCGTGTGCGACCCGCACGACGAGGTCACGCTGGCGGCGCTCATGCAGGGGGCGCGCCGTCTGGCCAGGGAGCGGCACGGCTTCACCTTCAAGCTCGACCCCGACATCAAAAGCGACGATATCGTGTTTTGCGACATCATGAAAAAACTGGGCTTTTCCCTGCACGCCGACGGCAAGAATTTTGAGGGCATTCAGCCGCGCTACGTCTTTCGCCTGCCGGTGGCCGGCAAGAGCGAAGAGGATTTGATGAACGGTTTTGAGAGCAAATGGCGCTATAACATCCGTCTGGCGGGGCGCAAGGGCGTCACCGTGCGCATCTGTGGCCCCGAAATGCTCGAGGATTTCCATCGCATTATGGTCGAGACCGGCATGCGCGACAACTTTGTCACGCGGCCGCTGTCCTACTTTGAGCGCATGATGGAAAGCATGGGCGAACACCTGCGCCTGTATATGGCCTTTTACGAGGACAAGCCCATCGCCGGCACGCTTGCCATCCACTATGGCGACAAGGTGTGGTACCTCTATGGCGCCTCGTCCAACTCCTATCGCAACGTCATGCCCAACTATCTGCTCCAGTGGGAGATGATGCGCTGGGCGGTCGAGCAGGGCTGCGCGCTGTATGACTTTCGCGGCGTGTCGGGCGATCTGTCGGAGGACAACCCGCTCTACGGTCTCTACCGTTTTAAAAAGGGCTTTGGCGGGGAGCTGGTGGAGTTTTGCGGCGAATTCGAGCTCTGCTTGAAACCCGGCGTGGGCAAGACCATCGACCTGCTGCGCAAGGTCTACAACAAGACCATGCGCACCGTCTACCGCTTTAAAAATCGCGGCGCCAAGGCGTAGCGGAAAGGAGAGCCATCATGCGCAATCTGGTTGTCGACCTTGGCGCGCTGCGTCAAAACGTGCGCGCGCTGAAAGCCGCCATGGGCGTCACGCCCATCTACGGCGTCTGCAAGGGCAACGGCTTTGGCATGGGGCTTGTGCCCTTTGCCAAAACGCTGGCGGAGGAGGGCATTGAAACGCTCGCCGTCGCCAGCATCGACGACGCCGTGGCGCTGCGCGAAGCCGGCCTTGCCTGCGACATTCTCATGCTCTCCTCCACCTCGCTGCCCGACGAGGCGAGGCGCCTCGTGGCGCTTGACCTGATCGCCTCGCTGGGCTCGGTCGCCGCCATTGAGACGCTCGAGCGGGCGGCGGCG
>CABRXB010000059.1 GCA_902474785.1 uncultured Eubacteriales bacterium
TTTTGTATTCTTTCGGGACTATTCCTTGTCGGATTCCTTGTTGAAGAGGTTGGCCACCGTACTTGCCACCTTGTCCACCATCTCGGGCGCCATAGCAAGCGCCTTGTCCACGCTGGTCTCGTTGCGGTCGATGGTGATGAGCTTGACATTCTCGCCCGACACCGTCAAAAAAGCGATGGGCGTGATGCTCAGCGCCCCGCCGCCGCCGCCGCCAAAGGGAACGTTCTTTTTCTCCTCGGCTGTGTTGGGTTTGAAGTCGCCGCCGGCAAGTCCAAAGCCCACCGTCACCTTGGAGATGGGGATAACGGTCACGCCGGAGGGCGTGATGATGGGTTCTCCCACAATGGTGTTGACATCCACCATCTGGTTGATGTTGTCCATGATCGACTCTGCCATGCCCTGGATCGGATGCTCATTCATAAAAACACCTCTTTCGTTTCGTGTGGTTGATCGCATTTATTGCAAACGATGCGTGCGTCACGATACATTGCACGCCTCGGATTGCTCTGTTTTTGTCGCGGCCCGCTGCTTTAAAATGGCTTTGATCTCGCGCCACAACGCCAGATAGCCCGCTGCCGCGTGTGTGAAATGCCACAGACGAAGCCATAGCTGAATGTCCAGCTCAAGCGTGGTCGATGCGCTCCCGTAATCAGGCACCATCACAAGATCCCTGCGCTTTACGGTGACAAGGTGGGTCAGCTTTGCAACCGCCGTAAACACAGAGGCCGACAGCGCGCCATAGCTTATCGTGGTCTTCATGGGGTCTGGCGTCCCCACCGCGACATGGATGGTCAAACGGTTGACCACGATGCGCTTTAACAGGCGCTCTGTCGTGACGGAAAGCCCTTTTTTGAGAGACTCGAGCAAGAAGCCCACGTCGTCCGCAGCCGAAAGAAGTTGCGAGAGCTCGCCTTCTTTTTTCGGTTTTTTCTCCTCTTTGGCCTTTTTCCTCTCCTTTGCCGCATCCCTTTCCCGCTCTTTTCTGCTTTTGAGCTTTGGCGGGCGCTTTTCTCCAAATCGCAGGCGAAAGACCGAAAGGCCGCCCACCTGTACGGCAAGACAGGTTTTCCCGCCGCCGCTTGTCAGTCGCATGCCAAAACGCAGCGCCTGCATCAGCGCGAGCAGAACAAGCACGACGAAAAGTACAAACAACCAGCGCATCCCTGTCACCTCTTTCTTGGGGGCCTGTCCCCCTTGATTTGCCGCCTAGCGCCAGAAAGGTCTGCG
The DNA here is from genome assembly GCA_902474785.1 of uncultured Eubacteriales bacterium. GTDB lineage: Bacteria > Bacillota > Clostridia > Oscillospirales > Feifaniaceae > Galloscillospira. The sequence continues at coordinate 1,228 of CABRXB010000059.1, forward strand.
CTGCCGACAATCCTCATTTTTTCCGCACGCACCCTGCTTCATGCCTGAGCGCAGGGGGCTTTTTCATTTTTTCCTCCCTGCGAGGATTTTTCCCTTCGATTGCCCGATTTTCTGATTCAAGGCTCCGCCGGCTGCTCCTTGAGTTCAAGTTGCGCGATCAGCGCGCCCGATTCGTCCACCGGGGGCAGGTCGTCGAGCGAGGAGAGGCCAAAGCAGCGCAAAAACTGCACGGTGGTGCCAAACTGCATGGGTCGCCCCGGCACGTCGAGTCGGCCCCGCTCTTCCAGCAGCCCCTTTTCAAGCAGAGAGGCCACCACGCCCGAGCTGTCGACCCCGCGCACCTGTTCCAAAAAGGCGCGGGTGACGGGCTGGTTGTAAGCTGTGATCGCCAACACCTCAAGCGCCGCGGGCGACAGCGAAACCTCACGCTTTTTGTCGAGCACGGCGCGCACACAGTCGGCATACTCCCGGCGTGAACAAAGCTGATAGGCGCTTCCAAGCCGCAGCATCTGTACGCCGCGATTTTGCTGGTTGTAGGAAAAGCGCATGCGGTCGAGCAGTTCCTGCATCTGTTTTTGCGGAATTTCAAGCGCCCGCGCCAGCACATCGAGCTCCACCGGCTCGCCCGCCGCAAATAAAATGGCCTCGATTGCCTGCTCCTCCCTGCCTGCCGGCAGCTTGCCGAGGGGTTCCCTGGTGCTATCCAACGGCTTGTCCCTCCTTTTGCAGACTGAGCTCCATCTGCTCGCCTTCGCCCGACAAGCGGACGCGGCTGCGCCTTGCCAGCTCCAGGACGGCCATAAAGACGGCCACCGCGTCGGATCTGCTGTTTTGTGCGTAGATCACCTCGTAGACGCGCAGACGACGCCCAGTCAAAAGTTTGCGCAGCAGCCCAATGGTCTTGGACGCCACCGACGTCGCCGTGTGCACAAGGATGCCTGAAAAGCTTTCAATGGGCGGCGGAATGCGCCGCAAACTGCTGCGAAAGACCGATTTGTAGGCCTCCATCAGTGAGGAGAGCGGCTGCGTGCGCAAGGTCGGCGGTTCCTGCTCCAGGGGCTCCTGGGGTTTTGGAAACAGGCGCCTGCCATACTCCTCATAGCGCCCCTCGAGCTCGCCTGCCAGCTCCTTGTAACGCAGATAGTCGGCCAACATGCTCACGAGCTCGGTGCGCGGGTCTTCCTCCCCCTCTTCTGCGGGCAGCAGCATGCGCGACTTGATATAGACAAGCCTTGTGGCCATGAGCAGAAATTCGCTCATGTTGTCGGGGTCGATGGCCGGCGACGCGTCGATGGCCGCCATGTATTGCTCGAGCAGCAGGGCGATGGGAATGTCCTTGATGTCAATTTTATGCTGCTCGATCAAGTGCAAGAGCAGGTCGAGCGGCCCCTCATATCCCTCAAGCGTATAGGTCAACGGCTGCACGGCCCAAACGTCACCTCCTCACAAAAATCGTCCGCCTTTAAAAAAACAGGGCGAACAGCGGCTGAAGCAAAAACTGCATGCCGCCAATGACGGCGTCGCGCAAAAACGAGATGGGGCGACTGAGCAGCCCCGTCCAAAGCAGCAAAAACAAGATGGGCTGAAAATACCGCTCATACCGCATGATGGAAAAATAGATGTGGTTGGGCAAAACCGCATAGAGGATTTTTGATCCGTCGAGCGGGGAGATGGGCAGCAGATTGAAGACGGCAAGTCCCACATTGATCATGACCATGATGTACAAAAAGTTGGCAAAATACCCGCCAACCACGGTGGAGCCGACATAGACCAGCGCCGGCACAAAGAGCGCCAGGCAGACAAAGGCCAGCAGAAGATTGGAGATGGGGCCCGCCGCCGCAGTGATGGCCATGCCCTTTTTCCGATCTTTGAAGTACATCACGTTGACCGGCACCGGCTTTGCCCAGCCAAAGCGAAAAATCAGCATGCAAAGCGTGCCCAGCGGATCCATGTGAGCCAGCGGGTTGAGCGTCAGCCGGCCGGCGTCCTTGGCCGTGGGGTCGCCAAGCCGCCAAGCCACATATCCATGGCACAGCTCATGAAAGGAGAGCGAGATCAAAACAGCCGGGATTAGGTAGATGGCGTCTCGTAAAAATGATTGCAGCAAAACGTCGTGTTCCTTTCTTCCTTTGCGCACGGCAAGCGCCGGGCGCTATGATTTTGTCGTAAGCGGCAAATCCGCACAAACATAGACCGTCACTGCTCTAAAAAGAGCTTATAGTACCTGCGCATCACGGTGCGCATCACACGGGTGAAGCAGACGTCATAGAGCAGAAAAATGGCGTTGAGCGTGAGCAGCATCAGGGGAATCTGCCCTTCCATCTCCCCCATGGGGATGCCAAGCACAAGACACAGACCGTAGCCCACCGCCAGCATGACGTTGCAAAACAGCAGCTTCAAAAGCCAGCACAAAACCACATTTGTAAGGCGCTCAATGCGCAGTTTGAGCATGGGATAAAGGCCGAAAAAGAGGAAAAACTCCATCGCCGTCTCCTTGCGGGAAATGAGCAGCAGCGCCAAAATGGAGGCGGTGAGGTAGCAGAGCGCCGCCGGCTTCATGCCCCACTTGAGCATGACAAAGAGCACCAAAAAGCCGGCCAGCGCCGCGCACGTCAACGTGAGCGACGGAAACGGCACCGAAAGCGCCATCATCACAACAGCTGCGGCCGCAAGCAGACCGCCCCCTGTGATCTCCTTTGTTTTCATGCCGGGATCACCCCTTTCTCAAAGCAGGCAAGGCGGCTCCCTGCGACAACATCAGTGGCAGCAGCAATCGCACATGGCGTTGGCGCACAAAATCGTGGTGCACATCTCGCAAAAGCCCCCGCCGCAGGGCAGGCAGCACGCCGTGGCATAGGGCGAGTTGCCGCCGCTTGCAAAAGGCGCGCCAAACCCGCCGAGCGCGGCCCGATACTCCTGATTTTGCGGATCGCGCCGCACGGCCTCCTCAAAGTAAGTGCGCGCGTCGGCAAGCCAGCCCTTGCGCTGAAGCACGTTGCCCATCAGAAAATACCATTCGGCCGTGCGCAGCGAGCCGGTCACCGTGTCGAGCAGACGGTGCGCGTCTTCAATGCGGCCGGCCATGATGAGCGAGCGCACCTGTGCATAGAGCGACGTCGTCTGTCCTGATCCGCCTGCGCCGCGCTGCGCGCCGGAAGCGCCGCCGCTGCGCTCCTTGACGATCTGATCGTAGGCCTCGTTGATCTCGCGCATCTTCTCCTGCGCAAGATCGGACAGCGGATTGTTCTGATAGTTGTCCGGGTGGTACTTCTTGGCCAGCTCGCGGTAAGCCGCCTTGATCTCCTGCTCGCTGGCGTTTTGGGACACGCCCAAAACCTCATACGGATCCTTCATGTTGTTCTCCTTGTAGTCAGGATATGTGATACGCCGGGGAAAATGCGAAAAAACAGTCTAATTCAGGCTTTGCACGGCGCTTTGCCCCAGTTTGTCGCCGAGCACCATGCGCTGTCTTGCCGCCATGCCCGGCCCCGCCACATTCTCAAGAATTCCCTTGTAGCGGCGAAGGGGCAGCAGTTGCAGCGACGCATAGACGTTGGCTGCGGCGTCGCTTAAGAGCTGGAACACGCGCGTTGCGTCGATCCCCTGCTCTGTGGCAAGCCCTGCCTCGTGCAGCGCATTGAAGCGCCCTTTTTGCAGATCGTCCTCCCAATCGTCGGCCGCGTCGATGAGATAAATCCAGCGGCCGAGCTGGTAGCCGATCTGCTCGAGCACGCGGTGCTGGGTGTCGTCTTTTCCAAGCGGCGCGGCGAGCGCCGCCAGCCCGAGTGGTGCGTATAGCTGTCAAGGCTTTGAGCCTGACAGCTCTGCGCTTCGCCCAGCAGGGTCAACTGCCTGGCGATGCTTGCCGCCTGATCGGGATACTCCTGCTGCGCCAGCCGGCGGGCGCGTCTCAGAGCCGCAAGGCCCGCCGCTGCGCGCGCCTTGCGGTAGCCGCTCTCGTCGGCCAGATCGTCTTCCAGCTTTCCGCAGCCAAGCAGCACCTGCATGGCCGCCGTGTAGAGCGTGGCGCTTCTGCCTGAGATCGCCGCTCTGCGTTTTACGGGGTGGGTGACGCAGCGGCGCTGCTCTATGCGGGGCTCCTCCTCTTCCAGAGCCAGCCCCAGCGCAGCCAGGAACACAAAATCATACGACAGTCCCGCCGACGAAGCCATGCCATAGTGACTGCGCAGGCAGTGGCACAGCCCGCAGTAGACCGCCTTGTAGGTGTCGAGCTCGCGCACGCGCAGCTCGGGTTGAAAGGCGGTCAGGTATCCGAACATGCCGCCTCCCCATCATATGCCGCATCGCGCTCCAGGGCCTTTGCCAAATAGAGGCCCGTGTAGGACTTTTTGTTTTTAGCCACCTGCTCCGGCGTGCCGCAGGCGACAAGCTTGCCGCCCCGATCGCCGCCCTCCGGCCCCAGGTCGATGATGTGATCGGCGCTTTTGATCATGTCGAGGTTGTGCTCGATGACCACAACGGTGTTGCCCTCCTCGACAAAGGCCTGTAACACCTCGATGAGCTTGTGCACATCCGCCGTGTGCAGGCCGGTGGTGGGCTCGTCGAGCACATAGATGGTGCGCCCCGTGGAGCGGCGCGACAGCTCGGTGGCGAGTTTGACGCGCTGCGCCTCGCCGCCCGAGAGCTGCGTGGAGGGCTGTCCGATTTTGATATAGCCAAGGCCCACGTCGTAGAGCGTTTGCAGTTTGCGGCGGATGCGGGGGTGGTTTTCGAAAAAGCCGATGCCCTCCTCCACCGTCATGTCGAGCACGTCGGCAATGGTCTTGCCCTTGTATTTGACCTCGAGCGTCTCCCTGTTGTAGCGCTTACCCTTGCACACATCGCAGGGCACATAGACGTCGGGCAAAAAGTGCATTTCAATTTTGATGATGCCGTCGCCCTCGCAGGATTCGCAGCGCCCGCCCTTGACATTGAAGGAAAAACGCCCCGGCGCAAAGCCGCGCATCTTGGCCTCGTTTGTGGCGGCAAAGACGTTGCGCACATCGGTGAAAAGCCCCGTATAGGTGGCGGGATTGGAGCGCGGCGTACGCCCGATGGGGGACTGGTCGATGGCGATGATCTTGTCGAGATGCTCAAGACCCTCGATCTTCTCCACGTCGCCAGCCGGAAAGCGTGCGCCGTTGAGCTTGACGGCCAGCGTCTTGTACAGCACCTCGTTGATGAGCGACGATTTGCCCGAGCCCGAAACGCCCGTGATGCACACGAGCTTGCCGAGCGGAATGTCCACCGTCACGTTTTTCAGGTTGTTCTGCTGCGCACCGACAATGGTGATTTTTTTGCCGTTTCCTTCGCGTCTGGTCTGCGGCACGGGGATGAACCGCTGCCCGCTCAAATACTGGCCGGTGATGGACTCCGGGCACTTCAAAATACCCTGCACGTCGCCGCTGTAAATCACGTTGCCGCCGTGAATGCCCGCGCCGGGGCCGATGTCCACAATGTAGTCGGCCGCAAGCATCGTGTCCTCGTCGTGCTCCACAACAATGACCGTATTGCCAAGGTCGCGCAGACGCATCAAAGTCGATAGCAGCTTGTGGTTGTCGCGCTG
>CABRXB010000060.1 GCA_902474785.1 uncultured Eubacteriales bacterium
AGAGCAGCGAGCACAGGCCGATTTTCCGCAACCGATAGCTCTCCTTGAGCGGCAAACAGACATTGGGACACAGCCGATGGGCAAAGGCGTCCAGCAGTCGTTGCTCCTGTTGGGAGAGCTCCGCAAGCAACCCTTCCTCCTTGGCCGTCTCGAAAAGGCCCATGATGGTATCTTGCTTCATGATCATGCTCTCCAGGAGTTTTTCCTGATACATCATCTCGTCGGCGCTGCGCAGCACGTCTTCGACAGACTGCTCTCGGTCGGATTTTACGGCATATCCCAGGGAAACCGAAACCTTGGCGCCAAAGACGCGTTCCTTTGGCAGCCCCGCTTTGAGACGACGCATCATCTGAGCGGCGTCTTGCGGGGAGGTGCGCGGCAGGATGATGGCGAATTCGTCTCCCCCAATGCGCGCCAGAATGTCGTCGGCCCGGCAGCCTGTTTCGAGGGCGTCGGCAATGGCCGCGATCAGACGGTCGCCCACCGCATGGCCGAAGAGGTCGTTGACCAGCTTGAGCCCGTTGACATCGCAGCAGACCAGGCACAGCGGATAATTGCGCCGCACATCAAGTCTGCGAAGCTCCTCTTCGAAGAAACGACGGTTGTAAAGCCCTGTCATGGAGTCGTGAAAACTCAAATACTCGGCTTTTTTACGCTGCTTCTCGCTGGCGGCAATGTCGGCGACAATGATCTCGATGCTCTTGGCGATGTCTTCGATTTCGGCGTTTGAGGTCAATATGCCCGCGGCGGGGACGGCGTTGCCGGCGGCAATACACTGAATGCGCTGGCCAAGCTCGACAATGGGCCGCGCGAAGCGTCGGATGAGAATGCGGCTGAGCAGCGCCCCCAGCGCAATGGAGAGCACCACGGTCAGCAGGAGAAGACCGACCATACTGTGCAGGATGGGCGTGAGGATCTCCTTGGAGCTGATGGCGGTCACCACGATAAAGTCGGTGTTTGGAATGCGCTCAAGATAGGCCATGGTGCGAAGATCGTCTGTGACATATTCGGCGTAGTTGCTGCGCCCCGCCACGATGTTGCCCCAGGTGGCGGCGTCCATTTTTTCTCGCAGGGAGACGTTGATCTGGGTCTCGTCGGGATGGAGGAGAACAGCGCCTGTGGGGTCGACAATAAAGCTGCGCTGGGAGGCGTAGCTGTATTTGGTGGAGAGCTGCTTCGAGAGACTCTCGTTGGAGCAGTCGATGGCAACGGCGCCCACCATCTCGCCGCTTTCGTCAACCAGGCGCTTACACTGGCTAAACAGGCACGCGCCGGTGGCAGCGTCGCTGTAGACCAGCTTTGCCACATCCTGCGTGGCGGCAGCGGCCAGATACCATGGCCGCTCGGTTGCATCGAAGTCAAGGGGCGTGGCATAGCCGTCGATCAGCAGACTTCCGTCGGCGTAGCCGGAATAGATGTAGGTGATGTTGTCGTTTGCCTCGAGAATGGGATGAAATTCCGCGAGCACGGCCTCAAAAGATCCGTTGCCCGCATGGATCACGGTGTCATTTCGCGCGAGGATTTCCACGATCATGGCGTTCTCGTGGAAAATGCCCTCGGTGTAGGTCGTCATCTGATTGTTGCATTCACACAGAGAAGCCCTTGCGCTTTTCAGATTGCTGCGGTAGACAACGCACAAAAAAATGCCTGAGAACAACAGAGAGGTGAAGATGAGAAAGATAAAGCCAATCAAAAACATCTCCCGCTTGATGGTGTACGGCTCTTTTTGGGGTTGCATGTTTTGCAAGCGAACGCCTCCAATGGATCCGTCATGACGCACAGTTCACAAACGGCATAGAATCGATATCTCGGGCAACAGTCGAAAGAAATCAATAAAATTGATATGAATTATATCATAAAGTGCTGTCAAAGAAAACAACTCTGTGAAGAGATTGTCTCTTTTTAAAGATTTTGTGCAAAAGAAAACAGCGCCGCTTCAAACGGGGTACGCTTTGTTTGAACCCGGAAAAGTCAGAGGTGCGCCTCTTTGAACTGAAATGCGCACGGCAGAGCTGACGGTCAGCTCCTCATCGGCAAATTCCACGGCGTTTTTTGGGTTTGTCAGGGTCGCCGGATCGGTGAATGTCGTCCGCGTTGGCGGCGAGGGCGGCCGGCGTCTTCACGCGCGGCGTGATGTCGAGCGTAAGGGTCGTGGTGGCTTCGCCGTTTCACGCGATGTCGGTCGCTTTGATGTCAGGTAGGGCAGGACAAAGACGGGACAGGAGCATCGGGCGCAACCTCAATGTCGGGGTCGTCCTCAAGCGCGGCGGCGGCTGTTTGCGGGTCGACGGTCTTGGCAACCGCATTGGCGGCCACAAGCCCCTCGGCGGCGAAGCTGCGGCGTCGGGGTTTTCAGACTTAGAGCGCGGCGGCCGCGGCTTCGATGGCGGCCGTCTCCTGCAGTTCGAGCCCGCGCGCGGGCTCGGGGATTACGGTGGGCGCGCCCTCTGTGACCGTGATGCCCTGCGTAATGCCCTGAATGGGCTGTCCGACGGTGTAGTGATGGCCCTGCTCCTCGGAGGCGACGGCGATGAGGCCGGTCTTCAAATAGGGCGTGGGATCCGAGGTGAAGTGGCCGCCCTCGATCAGCTGCTTGTCGGCGATGTCCTCTGCGCCCTGCTTGAGGTAGCAGGCCACTAAAAGCGCGTTTTTGCTGGCAAGGGAGCCGCCGCTGATGCTGGCGGAGGGCGTGCCGACGGGGTGGCCGCAGGCCTTCAGCGCCAATTCAACGGGGTTCAACCAGGGCGTAAAATGAGAGCGGAGGCCGTTTGGCCTCCGCTCTCATTTCCAGGGAACATATAGAAAGGATGAATCGCGCAAAATAGGGGGGCTGATCGTTATTCTGCAATGTTCTTGCAGAAATTCATCAGCATCTGGGCCGCTTCAGCACGCGTCGCGTTGCCGGTGGGATCGAGCACGCCGTCGCCCTTGCCGTTCATGATGCCGTTGGAGACGGCCCAGGACAGCGCGGTGGTCGCCCAGTCGGAAGCGGTGGCGCCGTCGGCAAAGGCGGACAGGTCGCCGGTGGCGGACACGTCATAGCCCTTGGAGGTGGCATAGCGATAGAGAATCGCAGCCAGCTGCTCGCGGGTGATGTTGTCCTCAGGCCCGAAGATGCCTTCGCCATAGCCGTTGACAATGTCGTTGGCGGCCGCCCACACCACGGCGTTTGCATAGTACTTGCCGGTCTCCACATCGCCAAAGGGATTGCCCGAACCGGCGGGCTCATTCTCAAGGCGATACAGGATGGTGACAATCATGCCGCGCGTGGTGTTGAGGTTGGGGCTGAAGGTGTCGTCGGCGGTGCCGTTCATCATGCCCTCTTGCAGGACAAAGGACACGGCGTTGTAGAACCAGGAGTCCTCGTTCACATCGGTGAAGGGAAGGGCCTCGCCCTCGAGGAAGGTGGCCTTGACCGTCACCTTGGAGGCGGGCATGACAAAGGTGTATTTGCCGCCGCCCTTGTTTGTCAGTGTGAGCGCCTTGTCGTTCTTGTCAAGAGCGGTCAGCTCGCCCAGGCGATAGCCCTTGTCAGGCGTGACGGTGATGGTCACGGTGTCGTCTTCAGAGGCGCTGGTGGGGCTGGCAGTCACGGAGCCGTTGTCGGCCTTTTCAACTGTGATGGCGTAGGTGGCAATTCCGCCGCCGCCGCCACCGCCGCCGCCGCCGGAGGGAGGTGTGCTGCTGTTTCTCTTGAACACGGGATAGAGGTCAAGCGCCGCGCTTTCACCCAGCGCTTCAACCAGCTCGGTCAGAACCTCGTCGGTCAACGTGCCCGAGAAAGCGGCTGTGGTAGCGCCCTCGGTGGTAGCCCAACCCTTGAAGCTGTAGCCGCTGCGCGCATCGGTCTCAAGGTCTGTGCCGATGTCGGCGGGGGTGTAGGTGACGGCTTGGGTGGTTTCGTTGTAGAAGTTGTATGTGACAGGGACGCTGCGCGCGTCAACCGCCAGTTCGTATTCGCTGAAGCTGGTGGCCTCGAAGGTGGCGGTGATCTTGCCTTCGTCCTCGCTCAGGGCGGCGATCAGCCACTCCTTCACGGAGCCGTTGGCGTTGAGGTGCTTGACATAGACGGGAGAGGTCGACTCCGCAAAGCCCTCGGGCAGCGTGATCGAAATCTCGATGGGCGCGCCCATGGTCGTGGTCTCAAGCGCCGCGCCATCATTTAGCGTCTTGGGCTCGGTTCCCTCGTTTTCGCTGCTGATGGCCTCAACGCGATACTTGGGGGTGATGTCGAGCTTCAGCGTCTTGCTGTCGGCGCTGTATCCGGTTGCAACAACTTCCAGATAGGCGACAACTTGAATCTTGTCATAGGTGCCCGCGGCCTCTTCGTTGGCCTCGGCAAGCAGGGCTTCCACATCCAGCTTGCCGGCGATGTCGACCAGCTCGGAGGCGGCCGAGGCGACCAGCTCTGTGGGGTCGGCAGTCAGCGTTTCAAGAGCGGCGGTCACGGTCTGCTCGTCTTCCGAAGCGATCTTGTCGCCAACCTGCGTGTCGGGGGCTCCGGCTTCCAGAACAACCTCTTCGGGCAGGGCCTTCAGCTCTGCGCAGTCGACGGTGTAGGTGGAGGAGAGCAGGGTGAAGGTGGCGGGTTCGGCGACAAAGCCGTCGGCCTCGCTATAGGTGAGGGCGACTTGCAGCTCGAAGCTGCCGCCGGCGCTGGTGGTGTAGGTGATGGGCAGTGTAGCTGCTTGCGCTGCGGCGATGCCATAGATCGAGAGCTTCTTGCCCGCGTTGTCAACCTTGACCGAGATGGTGGAGCCCTCGGGCGCCTCGGTCAGACCCACGGTTTCGATGGTCACGGGGGTCTCATCGACCGTTACGCCGGAAAGGTCGATCTTGTAGACAGAGAGGACAGGCTCGCCTTCGCCCATTTGCCATTCGACCTGGACGTATTTGCCATGGCTGGTCGGGGCCTTGAGATAGAAGGCAACGCCCTTCTGATCGGCGGTGATGTCTTCGAGCTCGTTGACGTCACTCAGCTCGGCATCCGACGCGCCAATGGCATACTTGAAGCCGGTTGCGTCGCGATGGGCGACCAGCGCAAAGCCAACCCACGCGGCAACAACCGGCGGAGTTTCAGCATTGGCATGGGGCTTCACATTTTCGGCGGAGATGGCGACCTCATTATAGGTTTCGCCAAGCGTTTTGGTCACGACAACGCCATAGCTGCCGGCGGTATAGATCTGATCGTCGGCAATGGCGCCGGAGGTGTCGTGCAGCGTGGCGGCAAAGGCCTCGTCGTCGAGCACGATCTGCACGTCGTCAAGATTCATGTGGTAGGTGGCGGCTTCGCCAACCGACTCCCCTGCGTCATCCAGCCACTGCACATAGGCGAAGGTCTTGGGGGTCTCGTCGCCGGCATCGGCATAGAAGGCAATGCCGTCTTTTTCGTCGATCACATCGGCCTCAAGCGCGTTGAGGGTGATCTGATTTTCGGTGTTCTCGACGTCTTCCTTGGTGGCGCCAAAGGCGTATGTCACCTTTGAAACGCCGTCGGGAGCGGCAATGGCAAAGCCGACCCAAAAGCCGAGCTTGGGCTCAGCCGCGCCGTTTTGGTGCAGCTTGAGACCGGTGGCAGTGATGGTGACGGGGACAACGCCGTCAGCCGGCTCGCCGGCTGCGGCAGAGTAACCGTCGTCGACAAGGTATGCGCTGTCAATGCCGTTTTCGCGCGTGTCGGCGAGTTTTGCCGCCTGTATCTCCGGTGCGTCTTGCGAATCCTGCGCCAGAGCGGAAACCGGCAGCATCGTCAGCACCATGCAAAGCACAAGCAGTGCTGACAACAGTCGCTTTTTCATAAACGTTTTCCTCCTAATGTTTTTTTGGTCCTTGAGAATTTTGTAAGCAGAGTCTCAATCTCCCCCTTCCCATTGCCGTTCAGGACAGAATCATCCTTTTGTCTGTTCTTAGAAGAGATGATTTCCTTATATCAGTCCCTTTGTAATAAGCAGTCTACCATCGAATCGCAGAAATTTCAATGGGTTTTGGCATTTTATTGTACAAAAAAATGAGCCGTCAAACAATTCCTTGTCGGCTCAACTTTGTGCGCGCGCTCTCATTGATCAACAAATCCAGCCCGGAAGCTACGCAACCCGGAGGAGAGCCGTCGCCTTTATTTGAGACAATTTAATGAGACAAAAGGATGATTCTGTCCTATAAAATCAGATGGAGGCGTTCCAGGGTTTGCGCGTGTTCCGCGCTCGAGCAGATCAGATAGATACGGGTGGTCTCAATGCTGGAATGGCCCAACACGTCGGCCAGTTTGGAGATGTCACGACAGGCCTTGTAAAAGCACCGGGCGAAGAGATGGCGCAGGTTGTGCGGGTAGACCTTGGAGCGCGCAACGCCCGCCCTGTCGCACAGGGCCTTCATTTCCGCCCAGATCTGTTTTCTGGAAAGACGTTTGCCGGTTCGCGTCAAAAACACCTCTCCCGAGGTGATTTTTTCTTTTCTGGCGTATTTTTGCAGCTTGCGGCACAGCTTTCCGGGAATCAAAATGGTGCGGATTTTTCCCTTGAGAGAGATCTCCGCTCTCCCTTGCTGCGCGGCCTCGAGCGTGATATACTGCAACTCGCTGACGCGAATTCCCGTGGAACAAATGGTCTCCATGAGCAGGGAAAGTCGCGTTTTCCCCAGCGCATGCGCCGTTTCCAGCAGGCGGACATAGGCTTCACGGCCCAGCTCGCGCGAAGTGTCGCAAAAGAGACGGCGCTGGAGCTTTAGGGGTTTCACGCGGCAACAGTCCCAGCCCTGGCATGTCAAAAA
>CABRXB010000061.1 GCA_902474785.1 uncultured Eubacteriales bacterium
GATTGCCATGAAGCAGGGACGCCCCGTCAAAGAGGCCGCCTCGCTTGCGGTGGGCGACACCCTTGTTTTGCGCTTTGCCAAGGGGCAGGCGCAGGCGAGCGTGACACAAATTGAAGAGACGGCCGCAAAATGACAGGCCGCGACGGATTTGAAAAGAAAAGGAGGCGCTCTGGCATGAATCAGGAGCCCAACCAGGAGAACAATCTGGAGTTTGAAAAGGCGCTGGCCCGCCTGGAGGAGATCGTGCGCAAGCTTGAGGCAAACGACGCCACCCTCAGCCAGTCGCTGGAGCTGTTCGAAGAGGGGGTTCGGCTGACGAACCATTGCAATGCGCTGCTCGACAAAGCCGAGCAGCAGGTCAGTATGCTGGTGCGTGGGGAGGACGGCGCAATGACGCCGGTCCCCATGCCCGAGTGAGGGGAGCCATATGGACAACTGTGAAAGAGCCGCCCGCTTGACGGCGGAGATGGAGCGCGTCTCGGCGCTGCTCGAGAGCTATTTGGAGCGTGTGATTCCAAGCGAAGGGCTGCCGCAGCAGACGGTGGCCAATGCCATGCGCTACAGTCTGCTGGGGGGAGGCAAGCGCATTCGCCCTTTTTTGCTGCTGGCGTGTCACCGCATGTGCAAGGGGGAGGAGCGGCAGGCGCTGCCGCTTGCCGCCGCCCTTGAGATGATCCACACCTATTCGCTCATCCACGACGATTTGCCCTGTATGGACAACGACGACTATCGTCGCGGCCGACCCACGAATCACAAGGTCTTTGGCGAGACCATGGCTGTGCTGGCGGGCGACGGGCTGCTGACGGCAGCCTTCGAGACGGCGCTTAGCGCCGATCTTGCGCCACAGCGTCTGCTTGGCGCCGTGCGGGAGTTGGGTCGGGCGGCCGGGCTCTATGGGATGCTGGGCGGCCAGTCCATCGACGTGGAGAGCGAGAAAAACCAAAAGCCCTTGGACGAAGAGCAAATGGCGCAGATGTACGCCATGAAGACGGGGGCTCTGCTCAGCGGGGCCTGCCGCATCGGATTTGTGGCGGCAGGCGTGGAGGACGAGCGGCTTGAGGCTGTGACCGTCTATGCAAGGGAAATCGGGCTGACCTTTCAAATCGTCGACGACATGCTCGACAGAGTGGGAGAGTTTGAAGCCCTGGGAAAGCCCATCGGCAGCGACGAGAAGAACAACAAGACCACGTTTGCCACGCTCTACTCCATTGAGCAGTGCCGCCTTTTGGCGCAGCAGCACACGCAGGCTGCAATTGAGGCCACCAGCAACCTGCCGGACAGCGAGCTGCTGGTGGCGCTGGCGGAGTTTTTGCTCCACCGCAACAAGTGAGCCGCCTGGCGCCGTTTGCAGCAGGCGAATAAGGCGCTTATACGCCTGTGGACAATTGCCGTTTTCTGCACCACTTGGCAGGGGGCAGAGCCGTGTGGCCCTGCCCCCTGTTTTTTGTGTGTAAAGCCATATTCCTTGTATGGCTGATGGGCGTATCGTGGAAAAGTTCCATGCATAATTACAAAAATATTCAGCAAAACTATGCAAAAGACATTGCACAAGTGGGAAAATACTGCTATAATCACAGAAAAAGAACAAAAAGGGTAGCCGGGCGGCTGCCTTTTTTGTCTGGTATCTTATAAAATGTTTACACCTGCTTCGGCGCGAGCCTGGCAGCCGGTTTGATTGATGGAAAGGATTCATATACCAATGTCCATACTTGAAACGATACACTCGCCGCTCGATGTCAAGCGTCTTACCGTCTTTGAGCAGGAGACGCTGTGTGAGGAGCTGCGCGAGCAGATTCTATACACAGTCTCCCGCAACGGAGGTCATCTCTCCTCCAATTTGGGCGCCGTTGAGCTCACCGTGGCGCTGCACGCCTGCTTTGAGCCGCCGGTCGACAAGCTGGTGTTCGACGTGGGGCATCAGTGCTATGCCCACAAGCTGCTGACTGGCAGAAAAGACCGTTTTCACACGCTGCGTCAGTTTGGCGGGCTCTCAGGCTTTCCCCGTCCGGATGAGAGCGATTGCGACGCCTTTCACGCAGGCCACAGCAGCACCGCGCTGTCGGCCGGTGCCGGCATTGCCGCCGGACTGCGGCTGGGGGATCAGCCGGGCTACACCGTCGCCGTGGTGGGCGACGGCGCCATGACAGGGGGCCTTGCCTTTGAGGGCCTCAACAACGCCGCCGAAGCCGGTCGCCTGCTTGTGGTGCTCAACGACAACGACAACTCCATCTCCAAAAACGTGGGCTCGCTGGCCCGTTACCTGTCGGCAATGACCTCCAATCCGATCTACTTTAAACTCAAGGACGACACGCGCCGCATCGTGCAAAGCGTGCCGGTGGTGGGGCAGCCCGTCTACAAGCTGGTCAGCGTCAGCAAGCGCATGGCAAAAGACGCGCTGACCGCCAGCAACCTTTTTGAGAGCCTGGGATTCGACTACTATGGCCCGATCGACGGTCACGACATCAAAACCATGATCGACGTCTTTCGGCGCGCGCGCCAGGTTGGAAAGCCGGCGCTCGTGCACGTCAAGACTGTTAAGGGCAAGGGCGTGCCCTATGCGCAAAAAAACCCGAGCCTCTACCACGGTGTCTCTCCCTTTGACGCAAAGACGGGAAAAATCCCCGCGCACGCGCCCTGCTTTTGCGATGTCTTTGGCGAGACGATGGTAAATCTCGCACAAGAGCGCAGCGACCTTGTGGCCATCACCGCCGCCATGACCGACGGGGTTGGCCTTACCGCCTTTGCAAAGACATATCCCGACCGCTTTTTTGATGTGGGCATTGCCGAGCAGCATGCCGTCACCTTCGCCGCTGGGCTTGCCAGCGCGGGACAGCGTCCTGTGGTCGCGGTCTACTCGACCTTTTTGCAGCGCGCCTACGACCAGATTGTGCACGATGTGGCGCTGCCAAATCTCCCGGTGGTGCTTGCCATCGACCGGGCCGGCATCGTCGGCGAGGATGGCGACACCCATCAGGGACTTTTCGACGCCGCCTTTTTGAGCGCCATTCCCAACATGACCGTCTATTCCCCCGCAGATCATGCGGGGCTTTCCCGCTGCCTGAAGCTGGCGCTTGACGCGGCCACGCCCCAGGCGGTGCGCTACCCGAGGGGAGGCCAGCCGACGTTGCCCGCCGGCCGCCGCCTTGAAACCATGACGGTGTATGAGGACTTTGCGCGCCGCGACAATTTGCCCCAGCTTGCCATGTTTGACGCCAAAGGCGCCCAAGACAACCTCTCCGGCAGCGCGCAGGCGGATCTTGTTATGATCACCTATGGCCGCATGGCGGGGGTGTGTCTTGAAGCGGCCAAGCAACTGCAAGAGCAGGGGATTTGCGCGACCGTCGTCGGCCTTGAGCGCATTCACCCTGTTGACTTTGACGAGCTCATCCCCCTTCTTTCAAAGAAGGCGCTCTTTGTGGAGGAGGGCATTGAGACGGGCGGCATCGGCCAGCAGGTGCTGTTGCGCCTGCTTCAACTGGGCGTATGCCGGGCGGTCGACCTTGTGGCCGTGCGCGACCGTTTTGTGCCGCATGGAACGGCGCAGGAGCTGCTTTCCCTGTGCGGGCTCGATGCGACCGGCATTGCAGCGCGCGCAACGGCGCTGCTGCAAAGAGGAGAGGGCCATGAGTGAAAAAGTGCGTCTTGACGTGCTGCTGGTGCAGCGCGGCCTTGTGGAGAGCAGGGAGAAGGCAAAGGCTGTGATCATGGGGGGCCATGTGCTGCTGGAGGGCGACCGTGAGGACAAGCCCGGCCGCATGGTGTCGCAGGACGCGGCAGTGGAGCTGCGAAGTTATGAGAAAAAATATGTCAGCCGTGGGGGATATAAGCTCGAAAAGGCGCTTGCTGAATTTCCCATCTCCTTGAACGGCGCAATTTGTGTCGACGCCGGCGCCTCCACAGGCGGGTTCACCGACTGTATGCTGCAAAACGGCGCGGCAAAGGTCTACGCTGTCGACGTGGGGTACGGCCAGCTTGCCTGGTCGCTGCGCACCGACGGCAGAGTGGTGTGCCTTGAGCGCACCAATGTGCGCTATCTCAGCGCCGAGCAGGTGCCGGATCCTGTGGACTTTGTCTCCATCGACGTCTCCTTCATCTCGTTGGCCCTGGTGCTGCCGCCGCTTGCGGCGCTGCTGAAGGAGGGTGGGCAGATGGTGGCCCTTGTCAAACCGCAGTTTGAGGCCGGTAAGGAAAAGGTGGGCAAAAAGGGCGTGGTGAAAGAGCCCGCCGTCCACTGTGAGGTGCTTGAAAAAGTGTGCGGGATTGCCGAGGGGCTTGACCTTGCGGTGATGGGGCTCACCCACTCGCCCATCAAGGGGCCGGAGGGCAACATCGAATTTCTGGCCTACCTCAAAAAAGGCGCGCAGCAGCAGCAGCGACCCGATGTCGCCGCGCTGGTGCAGACCGCCCACACGTCGCTCAATGCGACAAAAGCGCAATAAGGAGCCGCAAGTATGAAGATGACCATCAGCCCAAGCCTTGCCAAAGACGCGGGGCTGGCACTCTCCCGCGAGATTGCCGCGCTGTTTCTCGAGTGGGGGGCAACCGTCTTTGTGGACGAAAAGACCGGTGCGTTTTACCAGGGCCTGCCCGTGGTTTGCGCCGAACAAAACCGCTGCTTCGAGGGGGCGGATTTTGCCATCTCAGTGGGGGGCGACGGCACCTTTTTGAAAACGGCGCACCTTGCCACGCCCCACGGCGTGCCGGTGCTGGGCGTCAACAAAGGCACGGTGGGCTTGGAGCCAGACGAGCTTCATGAGCTGCGCCGCCTGCTGACGGGGGAATTCAAGATCGAGCAGCGCATGATGTTACAGGCCAGAGTGCGGCGCGGCCGCCGCACACCTTATACGGGCGTTGCCGTCAACGACATCTCGGTGCATCGCGGCGCCTCCACGCGCCTGCTGCATGTGCAGGTGGCATCGGACGGGAGCTTCATCCACCGCTACAGAGGCGACGGCATCATCGTCTCCACGCCGACCGGCTCCACCGCCTATGCGCTCTCGGCCGGCGGTCCCATCATCGACCCGCGCAGCAACTGTATCGAGGTGGTGCCGGTTGCGGCGCACACGCTTGGCATTCGCCCCACCATCTTTCACAGCAACGCGCGCATCACCGTGACGCCACTCATTGAAGAGGGGCGCGACGCCACGCTGCTGGCCGACGGCGCGGCCGGGTTTTTGCTGCTCCCCGGCGACGTGGTGCACATCCGCCGCGACCGCACGCCGGTTCTCGTTGTCCGCATGAAGCCGGACAGTTTTTATGAGGTTGTCAGAAGTAAATTACAGGAGGGAGAAGGACATGAAGCTCAAACGACATGAAAAGATCCTCGAAATCATCAATGAAAAACCCATCACCACACAGGAGGAGCTGGTCGAAGAGCTCAACAGCGTCGGCTTCAAAGTGACGCAGGCCACCGTCTCCCGCGACATCAAGGAGTTGCGGCTTGTCAAGGTGCAGTCCGACTCCACTTACAAGTATGCGGCCGGGATTGCGCAGAATGCGCGCGGCCACCTCATTCCCAAATACACCTCGATCATCAAGGAGACCATTGTCAGCATGGACTATGTGCAGTTTCTCGTTGTGGTGCACTGCCACTCGGGAATGGCCAACGCCGCGGCAGAGGCCATCGACGTCTCCGAGATGCCTGGCGTGGTGGGCACCATTTCGGGCGACAACACCTTTGTTGCCATCATGCGCACGCAGGAGGACTCTCTGGTTTTTATGGAGGAGCTCAAAAACATCATCAACTCGTGATGGCGCCTCCCATTTCGGTTCAGGCGGGTGATTGACATGCTCGAAAGTCTCTATATTGAAAACATCGCCGTCATTGAAAGGGCCTCGATTGACTTTGGGCGGGGGTTGACCGTGCTCACGGGTGAGACGGGCGCCGGAAAATCCATCATCATCGACGCCATCAATCTGGCTCTGGGCGAGCGCACCTCAAGGGAGCTCATCCGTACCGGGGCAAAAGCGGCGCTGGTCAGCGCCTCTTTTTCCGTTGAGCCCGGCAGCAGAGCCGCCGCGCTCTTTGAGGGGGAGGGGATCTCTTTTGACGAGGGCGTGCTGCTCGAGCGCACGGTGACGGCCGAGGGCCGTTCTGTCGGTAAAATCAACGGACGGCCGGTTTCAGCGGCGCTGCTGCGCGACGTGGGGGCGGCGCTGCTCAACATCCATGGACAGCACGACAGCCAACACCTGCTGCAGCCCGAGCGCCATGTGGAATTTCTTGATGCGCTGGCTGGTGTTGAGCCGCTCTATGGTGACTATCGCGCCTGTTATCAGCAGGCGGTGGAACTCAAACGCCGTCTTACAGAGCTGCGCATGGACGAGAGGGAAAAACAGCGCCGCATGGATCTTCTCACCTTCCAGATCGAGGAGATCGACGCAAGCGCCCTGCAACCCGAAGAGGAGCAGACGCTTGAGCAGCAGCGCGCCCTGATGCGCGCGGCGCAAAAGGTGTCGCAAAGCCTTGGGGCCTCGCTTTTGGCGCTCTCGCCCGACGAGGGGGAGGGCGCGCTCTCCCTGCTCGGGCTGGTCATGCGCGAGACGGCGGCGCACGGGGCGGTTTCCCCTGCGCTGGGCGCGCTTGCTGAAAAGGCGGGCGATCTCTACTATCAGGCCGAGGATTTGGCAGGAGAGCTGCGCGAAGTTCTTGAACAGCTCTGTTTTGACCCGGCCGAGGTCGAGCGTGTGGAACAGCGGTGCGATCTGTTGCACAAGCTCAAAAGCAAGTATGGCGACACCATCGGGCAGGTGCTTGCCT
>CABRXB010000062.1 GCA_902474785.1 uncultured Eubacteriales bacterium
TGTCTTGTTCCCTTCTCAGGGATTCAACATGCCCATGCTTCTTTCGAAAAACTCACTTTGCCTTAAAATCCAAACAAAATTTTTTGAAACGGCCCTCATGTTTTTGAATTTCTGCGCTTGCCAGTCAAACAAAAAAGTGCGCTTTGACCTTGCAGACAGTCAAAAGGCTGATTTGTGTCCAAGTCTTTGCCGCGCGCCTTCATCCTTTTGTACCCCGCCCGCACGGACAGCCAGGCGAAACCCGTGCGTGGTTTCGCTGGGGCGACCGCAAAACCGCTTTTTGCCCACGAGAGCGCAAGGGCCGCACGCCCGAGCTCGCGAAAAGCCAAACGGCTTTTCGCGCAGGCGGCCTTAGGCCGACCCCGCCGGCATGTATGCCGGCGGCTCGGGCGTGCAGCAACAGAGCCAAAGCTCTACCATGTTGAAAAACAGTTTTCCTACAGCTTCGAGACACCGCCTCAAAACCGCCAAGGCGTTGCCCCTCTTTGCAGGGCTTTGCTCGGGTCGCATTTCTCCGCTTCATCGCCCATTTGAGATCCTCTTTGCAGCGGGAGCGGGACGAGACGTCAAGTTCCCCGTGCCATGTGTCCTACAAACTCACTCAAGCGCCTCATAGCCCACCGCGACGCCGTCCTTGAAATATACGCGCGGCACGCGACTGGTGATGTTGGTGAAAAACTGCGGCGGAAACGCGCCGACCGAGACGCTCTGCTCAATGAGGCCCGCCATCTCGTCGTTGTCCTCGCCAAAGATGGTCACAGTCTGTCCTGGGCGAACGCCTTCAATGCCAGTGATATCCACCATCATCTGATCCATGCAGATGGTGCCCACCACAGGGGCCCACTTTCCGTTGACAAGAATGCTGCCCTGGTTGGACATGCCATAGGGCAGCCCGTCGGCATAGCCGATGGGCAGCACGGCGATGGTCATGTCCTGCTGCACCTCATAGGTGCAATTATACCCCACCTTGGCGCCCGGTTCAAGCTGCTTGATCTGTCCCACGCTGGATTTGAGCTGCATGGGGTTGCGCAGCCCTTCGATGGGGCGGTTGCGGTCGGGCTGAAATCCATAGAGCAGCGAGCCAGAGCGCACGGTTTGCAGCTCGCATTCGGGATGGAATGCCACCGCGCCCGAGTTGCAGCAGTGGGCGCGCGGCAGGTGATAGCCCTTTTCGGTGAGCGCATCGAGCAGGCTCTTGAAATTGCGAAACTGCAGGTCAGTAAACTGCGTGTCCTCCCAACCGGAGGTGGCGAAGTGGGTGAAAATACCGTTGATCTCGAGCCGCTCGCAGGCCAGCATCTCCTCGGCTTCGGCAACGGCATGCTCGAGTTGCGAGGGATTGTGATTGACAATGCCCAATCTGCTCATGCCGGAGTCGACCTTGATGTGCCCTTTCACGGTGCACCCCGCTTCTCTGGCATAGCGGTCGAGTGCCCTGGCGTATTCCCCGGAGACGATGGCCGTCGTCAGATCGAGACGGTTGAGGTCAGGGGCCAGATGCGGCGCCGTATATCCCAGGATGAGAATGGGCTTTTTGACGCCGCGTGCCCGAAGCTGCTCCGCCTCGCCAAAGCTGGCGACGGCAAAGGCATAGAGCCCGGGCTCGTTCTCCAGCGCAGCCGCCACAACCGGCGCGCCGTTGCCGTAGGCGTTTGCCTTGACAACGGCAACAAACGCGGTGGATTCCTTTAATTTGGAGCGTGCGATGCGATAGTTGTTTGTGATGATGCTCAGGTCCACTTCAACCCAGGTTCTGCTCATTGCGCGGCTCTTCATGATGTCAATCCTCCCTGTGATAAAAATTCCGGCGATATTTCTCATTTTTTAGAAAATTACCGCTTTGGGCCATTATATCACAAGTTCCAGCCGCTTTACAATGAGTTGATCTTTCATATTTTTTGTCTGTCAAAGCCTCCGCTTGCAGGGTTATTTTTCCGCCATGCCCGAGCTGTCCCATCCACACCGTCGCGCCTTAGATTTGCTCACCAGCGCGACATGGGCACTTCGCAGTCCACCAGCTCGTCGCCGCGCAAAAACAGGCGGGTCACGCGGGCATTGAGATTGCAAAAGACCCCCGGCGCAAACACGCCCGCCGTATCCGCCAGCTCTGTGATGGGAAGCTCCTCTTCCCCATCGCGACCAAAGATGGTGACCACATCACCGCGTTTGACGCCCTCGATTTTTGTGACATCCACCATGGTCTGATCCATGCACACCTTGCCCACGATGGGAGCGCGCTGGCCCCGCACCAGCATGCAGCCGCGGTTGGAGAGGCCAAAGGGCAGCCCGTCGGCATAGCCCACCGGCACGACGGCGATGCGCATGGGAGACTTGACCTCATAGGTGCAATCGTACCCCACCACATCGCCCGCCTTTAGATCTTTGACCTGCGCCACTTGCGACTTGAGCTGCATGGGGTTTTTCAGCCCTTTGACCGGACGTTGGGGGTCTGGCTGCGTGCCATACAGCAAAAAGCCGCTGCGCACAAAATTCATCTCGCACTCAGGGTGAAACACCACGCCGCCCGAATTGCAACAGTGCGCCACGGGCAACGCATATCCCTTTTGCCGCAGTGCGCCCAGCACCTCCTGAAAATTTTCAAACTGCCAAGCCGTAAAATCTCCGTTTGCCCAGTTTGACGCGGCAAAGTGGGTGAACATGCCCTCTATGACAAGCCCTTTTCGCTGCAACATGTCCTCAATTTCGGCTACCGCCCCATCGACGGGGTGCCCGACAACGCCAAGGCGGTTCATTCCGGAGTCCAGCTTGACGTGGCAGCGCACCGTCACGCCCGCTTCGAGCGCCCGCTCCGAGAGCTGCTGTGCATACTCGCCGCCGGTCAGCGTTGCAATGAGGTCGTTCTCCGCCAGCTGCAAGGCGCGGCCTGGCGGCGTGTACCCCAAAATGAGAACGGGTTTTTTGATGCCCGCCTTGCGCAGGCGCATGCCCTCCTCAAAGCTGGCCACGCCAAAGCCGTAAACCCCGCGCTCGGGCTCCAGCAAACTGGCCACCTGAGGCGCCCCATTGCCATAGGCGTTTGCCTTGACGACCGCAATCATTCCGGTCTCATCCTTTAAATATGTACGCGCAATGGCGTAGTTGTTTGCAATGGCGTTGAGATCTATCTCGATCCAGGTCCGCTCTTCTTTTTCCTCATTTGGCATCGCTTTCCCTCCATTTCAAGACGACAGCTCGCCTTTTGATTTCCTGTCCGGCCTCAAAAGCCGGTGGGATTATCATAGCACAGCGCCCCCCTTTTTACAACGAGACAAAAGATTGTCTTGACATTTCTATGCAATGCCATTAGAATACATCTATAGCTTTCACGATATTTTGCAAATATTGCCCAAAGGCGATGACGGAGAAAGTAGTCCTGCCTGGCGGCGCACCAGAGAATGCGTGTCACCGGCTGAGAGCACGCTTTGCGCTTACCGCTTGATGAAGTTCCCTCCCGAGCCGCTCTGCTGAACCAGTCCCGCTTTTGCGCCGTGTGAACCCGCCCGGGTTTCATTTGACACAGCTTTCAGGCGGACAAGTAGGCAAAGCCGTTTGCCGCGTTAAGGCGCAACGAGATTTGCACGAGGGGTATCCCTGTGCAAAATGAGGGTGGTACCGCGAGCCTTGCTTCGCCCCTTTTTGAGGGGACGGAGCTTTTTTTATTTTCCCTTCAAGGCAAGGAACAACACTTTTCGTTTTTGAGGTGAACAACATGAACAGCACTTTAAGTCAACTCAAAGAGCGCGCGCTGGGGGTCATTGAAAAGGCGGTCGACCTCTCGGCGCTTGAGCAGGCGCGCATCGACCTTTTGGGCAAAAAAAGCGAGCTCTCCTCCATCATGAAGCAGATGGGCAAGCTCGAACCCGAGGAGCGCCGCAAACTCGGTCAGCTTGCAAACGAGCTGCGCAGCGAACTGGAATCCCTGCTCGAGGAGAAAAAGAACGCCGTTGCCGCAGCCGCCCTTGAGCTGCGGCTAAAGCAGGAGCGCCTTGACGTCACGGCGCCCGGCACGGCGCTGTCGGTGGGCAACCAGCACCCCTTGCACCTGGTGCTCGACGAGATCAAAGAGGTCTTTGTCGGCATGGGCTACGAGATTGTCGACGGCCCTGAGGTGGAATATGACCTCTACAATTTTGAGATGCTCAACATTCCGCGCGACCACCCCGCCCGCGACACGCAGGACACCTTTTATGTGACCGACAACATTCTGCTGCGCACCCAGACCTCGCCCATGCAGGTGCGCACCATGCTCAAGGGCAAGCTGCCTATCCGCGTCATTGTGCCGGGGCGCGTTTACCGTTCCGACGCGGTGGACGCCACCCACTCCCCCGTCTTTCATCAGATCGAAGGGCTTGTGGTCGACAAGGGCATTACCCTGGGCGACCTCAAGGCCACGCTTGAAGTCTTTGCCAAATGCATGTATGGCGACGATGCCGTGGTGCGGTTTCGCCCCAGCCACTTCCCCTTCACCGAGCCCTCGGCCGAGATGGACATCATGTGCTTCAACTGCCACGGGGAGGGATGCTCTCTGTGCAAGGGCGAAGGCTGGATCGAGATTCTCGGCTGCGGCATGGTGCACCCCAAAGTTCTGGCGGACTGCGGCATTGATCCCGAGGTCTACAGCGGCTGGGCGCTGGGCATGGGGCTTGAGCGCGTCGTCATGAGAAAATATCAGATCAACGACATGCGTCTGTTCTATGAAAACGACCTTCGTTTTCTGACGCAATTCAATTGAGGAGGGCACACAACCATGTTACTTTCTAAAAAATGGCTCACTGAATTCGTCGATTTGGATGTGACGCCCCGCGAATTTGCAAGCACCATGGCCATGACCGGCTTTTGCATCGGCGGCTATGAGCAAGAGGGCAACGAGATCGAGGATGTGGTGGTGGGCCGTCTGCTCAAAGTGGAGCGTCATCCCACGGTCGAAAAGTATTTTGTCTGCCAGGTCGACGTGGGCGGCGGCCGCGTGCTCCAGCAGGTCACCGCCGCCACCAATCTTGTCGAGGGCGGACTGTGCCCCGTCTGTCTGCCGGGCGGCCACGTCAAGGGCGGCGCCCCCATTGGCGACGTGGAGTTTGACGGCGTCAAGAGCTCGGGCATGATGTGCTCGCTGCCCGAACTCGGACTGACGCAAAACGATTTCCCCTATGGCATTGAAAACGGCATCTTCTTCATCGAAGAACCCTGCGAAATCGGGCAGGATATCCGGCCCGTCCTGGGGCTTGACGACACGGTCTATGATGTGGAGATCACGGCCAACCGGCCCGACGGACACTCGGTCATCGGCGTGGCGCGCGAGGTGGCGGCAGCCTTCCACAAGCCCTTCCAGGGGCACGAGCCGAAGGTCAGAGCGGGCGCCGGCAACATCGAGGAGCTGGTCAACGCCCGCGTGGAATCCCCCGACCTCTGCCCGCGCTACACGGTGCGCGCCGTCAAAAACGTCAAGATTGGGCCCTCCCCCAAATGGCTGCGCGAGCGCATCCGCGCCGGCGGCATGCGCCCCATCAACAACATCGTCGACATCACAAACTATGTCATGATGGAATACGGCCAGCCCATGCACGCCTTTGACATCCGCGAACTGATCGGCAAGGGCGGCGCGGCGCAGATCGTCGTGCGTCAGGCCGGCGACGACAAGACGTTTGTCACACTCGACCATCAGGAACGCACGCTCTCTCCCGAGATGCTCATGATCTGCAACGCCCACGAACCCGTCGGTCTGGCCGGCATCATGGGCGGCCTTCAGTCGGGCATCAAGGAGGACACCACCACCGTGGTGTTTGAGTCCGCCAATTTCTACGGCCCCGGCCTTCGTCGCTCGGGCCGCAAGCTCGGATTGCGCACCGATGCGCTTGCCCACTATGAAAAGGGCATCGACGCGCAGATGACGGTCGACGCCGTCAACCGCTGCTGTGAACTGTGTGAGCTGCTCGAATGCGCCGAGGTTCTCGACGGCATCATCGACATCGACAACACCGGCTACAAGCAGCACGTTGTCAAACTCGAGCCCGACAAGATCAACAGGCTGTGCGGGACCGACATCCCCAGAGAGCGTATGGTTGAAATCCTCGAGAGCCTTCAGTTTGAAGTCAGGGGCGACGATGTGTATGTTCCCACCCACCGCGGCGACGTGGAGGGCATGGCGGATCTCGCCGAAGAGGTCGTGCGCATGTACGGGCTCAACAACGTCCCCTCGCAGCTTCACAAGGGCGGCACGCCGCAGGGAAAATACTCCCCCGAGCAGAAGTTCGAGCGGCACATGGTGCAAACGCTGCTGGGCTTTGGTTTCTTTGAGTCCATCACCTACACCTTCATCTCCCCGCGCTACTACGACAAAATCCGCATGCCCAAAGATTCGCCCCTGCGCAACTCCATCGTCATCTCCAACCCCTTAGGAGAGGACACCAGCATCATGCGCACCACAACGCTTCCCTCCATGCTCGAAACGCTGTCCAAGAATTACAGCTATCGAAACGAAGCGGCGCGCATCTTCGAGCTCGGCAAGATCTTTCTCCCCAACGAGGATATTGAGCAACTGCCCGATGAGCGCGTGATTTTGACGCTGGGCACCTACAATGCAGGCGATTTCTACGCGCTCAAGGGCGTTGTGGAGACGCTGCTGCGCGAACTGCATGTCAAACCCGCCGCCTTCAACGCCAGGCGCGACGACCCCACCTTCCACCCCGGCCGTTGCGCCTCCATTGTGATCGACGGCGTGGAAATCGGCGTCATCGGAGAAA
>CABRXB010000063.1 GCA_902474785.1 uncultured Eubacteriales bacterium
GCAGGAACCGGCAGGACTTGCAGGAATTCGCTAGCCTTGCTGGATATCTGCTAGCCTTGCGGATATCGGCAGGCCTTGCGGGAACCGGCGGGACTTGCGGGGTATCTGCTAGCCTTGCGAGAATCGGCTGGCCGAGGCATCGACCGGCCCTGGGGTATCGGCTGGCCTCGCGGGAATCGGCGGGCCTTGGGGCTCTGCCATGGCGTCCGCCTCATTCGAGGGCATGCAGCCTACAAATCTTTTTTCAAACCCTTTCTCCCAGAAAACCCGGAACTTTCCTTCCCGAGCAGCCATAGGCGACACCCATCAGCTCCACTTCCCCTGGGTTGGCATCTTGCGACAGCCGGGCCCTGTTGACAGACAGATGAATGGCAAACGCCTGGACATCACGGCTCATGCGAGACAAAACGCGCCTTTTTCTGATGGATCAAAAACCGCTTTCATTTTACAAATGCCCCCGCACATCCTGGGGGCGTGGAGGATATCATCATGTTCAGCGAACTCTATTTGACGAAAGTTGCCCTTGGCGACGACATTCCATCCGAGAGCTATTTGAGTCGCCTGCCTGTGGTTCGCCATCTGCGCTCCATGGGAGAGTTTCGCTTTCAAAGCCGCGTGACCTTTCTGGTGGGGGAAAACGGCGCGGGGAAATCCACGCTTTTGGAGGCCATTGCCCTGTGCTTTGGGTTCAACCCCGAGGGCGGCACCGTCAACTACAGCTTTACCACCGAGGACTCCCATTCCGCCTTTTACCGGTATTTGACCGTCGGCAGAGGGGTGCGGCGTCCACGCGACGGCTTTTTCCTGCGCGCGGAGAGCTTCTACAACGCCGCCTCCTATCTCAACGCGCTGCACCGGGAGGATCCCCTCGCCTTGCAAAGCTATGGCGGCGTGTCGCTGCACGAGCAGTCCCACGGCGAGAGCTTCCTCTCCCTTGTGGAGCACCGCTTCGGCGCAAACGGGCTTTATTTGCTCGACGAGCCCGAAGCCGCACTCTCCCCTCTGCGGCAGATGTCCCTGATGTGCCGCATCGGGGAACTGGTCAAACAAAACTGCCAGTTTGTCATCTGCACCCACTCCCCCATTTTGATGACGTTTCCGGGGGCCGAGATCTTTGAACTCTCGGAGCAGGGCATTCAAAGCGTCTCCTATCAGCAGACCCAGCACTATCAGCTCACCCGGGAATTCCTGCAAACCCCCGAGCGCCTTTTGCGCATTCTGTTTGACGGGGAGAGCGGTCAAGATCTCTTCGCTCATCACGAGGAGGAAAATTGTTTTTGACGTGGCATTTTAAAATCTTCGTTTTGGGAAAAGGGCGGATGCCGCTTTGCTTAAACTTTGGCAGTTTCACCCCCTCTCCTTTTGTCTTCGATTTGACAGCTCTTCTTTGCCCCGGCTTTTTCAATTGCCGAGGGGCGAAATGCCTTTGCCTATAAGCTACGCTCCTTCACTCTGACAGGGCCTATTTCCCCTGTCGGGCGCCGGTTGATTTTCGCCCGCTTTTGGGTGCTTGCCGAATTGGGGAGAAGAGCGGGATTGCTTGTCTCGCCATCACTCTCGTCGCTTTGAAATGCCCTTGCGCCTTTGACGGACACAACGACCGCTTCTGCCCCCTTTTGAGCCGGGAGAGACTTCTAAACCGCTTCCCATTTCGCGGCGCGCTCTGTCGCACCCGCCTTTCTCCCCCTGCCACCTGACCGCTCTTGTGTCTCAACCTTGGGACAGTTTCGTTTTCTCCCATTCGCCTCTGCTGATGTTTTTGACCCTCTTTTGATGCGTCCCCTTTCAGTCGGACGCCGGCGCCGTTTCGCTTCCCGCTCCCACCGGAAAGAGGCGTACAAGGCGGTCGGCTGGCGGTTGTCTTGTCATGTAGACTTTGCCCCGCTGTCGCTTCAATTTGCTCCGGCCCGTCCCATGCGCACCCCCATTTCAGTGTATTCTTGTTGCATTTGCAACATATTTTTTGATCTTTGTGTGATATAGTAAAGACAAGGAAGAAAAACCCTCCCAAACATCATGCAAAGGAGTTTGAATTGTATGAAAAAACTGCTATCGCTTTTGCTCAGTCTGCTGCTCATTGTCGGCCTGCTGACGGCATGCAACAATGCCACGCAGCCGCAAGACGATCCCACCGAGGGGCAGGACGCCCCGCAGGAGGAGAAGACCACCATTCGGCTGGGCGGACTGAAGGGCCCCACCTCCATGGGCATGGTCAAGCTGCTTGACGACGCGGAAAACGGCCTGTCGAAAAGCGACGTTGTCTTCACCCCCGCCGTCACCGCCGATGAGCTCACGCCCCAACTGCTCCGGGGCGAGCTCGACATCCTAGCTGTCCCTGCAAACCTCGCCTCCATCTTGTACAACAATTCCGACGGCGCCGTGCGCTTTGCCGCCATCAACACGCTGGGCGTGATCTACATCCTTGAAAAAGGCGAGCAGACCGTCACAAGCTGGGAAGATCTGCGCGGCCAGACCATCTACGCCACCGGCAAGGGCACCACGCCTGAATTTGCCCTGAGCTATCTGCTCTCTCAGCACGGACTGGATCTGCAAACCGACGTCACCGTGGAATGGAAGAGCGAACCCACCGAGATCGTGGCGCTCATGAGCACCAACGACCATGTCATCGCCATGATGCCGCAGCCCTTTGTCACCGTGGCGCAAAACAGCGTGGAGGACTTAAACGTTGCGCTCGACCTCACCGAGGAGTGGGCTGCGCTTGAAAACGGCAGCCAATTCATCACGGCCGGCCTCATTGTGCGCAAGGACTTTGCCGAGACCTATCCCGAACAGCTCGCCACGTTTTTAGAGGAGTATCAGGCCTCGACCCTCTATGTCAACGAGCATGTGGAAGAGGCTGCAACGCTTGTTGAAAAGTACGACATTGTCAAGGCCCCCATCGCCCAGAAAGCCATCCCCTTTTGCAACATCACCTACCTTGACAAAGAGCCGATGAAAGAGGCTCTCTCGGGCTATCTTCAGGTGCTGTTCGATCAAAACCCCGCTTCGGTGGGCGGCAAGCTGCCTGACGACGACTTCTACTACATCCCATAACGCAGTCTCCATTCACCCCCCTGCGCCTTCGAAAAAGCGGCAGGGGGGTGTTGTTCAAACAGCGCCTTCCAAGGGGCTTTTTTGAAACGCTCGACCCGGCTGGGCCATGCTACGCAAGGCGGACGCCCGCCTTTGCGACAGAATAGACCCCAAGTCAAAGGCAGACAGGCGTCAACCCCATGCGCTTAGCGCGTGGAAAAAGAGGGCGGGAAAGTGTCGACACTTTCCCGCCCTCTTTGTCTTTTCAGCCGCAGCGCCGAGGTTCAGAGCTTGGCGGCGCGCTGCCCCGTGCAAAAGCCACACATCGCCCGGTACGGCTTAGCCGGCGGCATCATGTGCGGTGCGCCCAGCGCTGCCCATCAGTCAAACCAGCTTTCTGGTCACTTCCAGGGCAACCCCTAAAATGCGTGCGCTGCCATTGTCGAAATCATCCGTGGTCAGCAAAATGGGCTGGTATTTGCTGTTTTCGGGCAGCAGCGCCACCACGCGACCATCGCGCCGAAACCGCTTGAGCGTTGCGCACTCTCCATCCAGCAGGCAGGCCACGATCTGCCCGTTGGTTGCAAAGGACTGGCGGCGCACCAGCACCAGAGACCCATCGTAAATGCCGGCGCCCTCCATCGAGTCGCCCTGCACACGCAGATAAAAACAGTCGTCCGCCTCATCCACGTCGGCCACGTGCCAGCCCTCGACCTCCTCGTTGGCCAGATCCGGTCCGCCCGCACGAATCACCCCGTAGATGGGAAGCAGGCGGCGCGGGGGGATGAGAATGTCGCGCTCGAGCAAATAGTCCACCGACACGCCGAAATAATCAGCCAGACGGCACAAGAGGTCGTGGTTGGGTCTTCGCCGTCCGCTCTCATAGAGCGACACCGCCGATTCCGACAAGCCCAGTTCCCTGCCAAGTTCCCGCATGGACAGCCCCCGCTGTTTGCGAAGCTCCCGAAGTCGCTGCAAAGACCTCACCTCCTCCCAATATGTGCTTGACGCCAAATTCAGATCTTGCATCCCCCGCGCGATGTACAAAGCGCGCGGTCGGAAGCGTTGCTCTGCCATGCTGCAGGCACGTCCTGCGGCAAGTCCGCCACGATGCAACGCCTGCCACGCCAGGAACACCAAGTTACACATGTCGAATTTCCGCATACAACCTACAATTATAAGTAGTATACCAGACACTTTACGTTTTGTCTACGTTTTTCTGGATATCCTCAAAATATCGGTCTTATTCTTGACAATTTGCAATTTATATGGTACACTTTTCTCAAATCTTTGCAAAATGTCAAGAAGCAGAGGAGGCTGTTTCCATGGAGCATGACGTTCAGGGTCAAAGACCCCATCTTTGCGGCGCCAGCTCTTCGGCAGACAAGCCGCTGCTCGCCTGCGCAGGGGGATGCAAGGGCGTTTTTGCCGGAGATCGCTATGTGACGCTGGACGGGCTGATCTGGTGCGAGCACTGTCTGACCCGCGTTGCAGGGCACCGGGCGCTCGCCCTGCTGCAAGAGGCTTCCAGGCAGGCATTTTGACAAGGGGACTTACAAAAGGAGGGGTCATCATGCAACATGGTTCCAAGGGACGGCGCATTGCACCATCTCCCTGCGCAAACTGCACCAGCAGTTGTCGAAACGACGTCTGTCGGCGTTGGAGGCACTGGTTCTCGAAGAGCTGGGAGCAGCTTCAGGAGATGTTTGAATGAGCTGGCGAGGCAGAGAAGAGCCCCCTGCGCTGCGACCAGGTCTTCTCAAAATCTGTGCCGGCATTGTGGAGGAGGCCACCGGCGAGCCCTACCGCGCCGCCATTGACGCGGCGCGCCGCGCCGTGTCGCGTGCCGGCGCCAACATGACGCCCCAGCAGCGTGTCTCTTTGGGCAGGGCTATCGAACTCAACCTCATCAATCGAA
This sequence comes from uncultured Eubacteriales bacterium, assembly GCA_902474785.1. Classification (GTDB taxonomy): domain Bacteria; phylum Bacillota; class Clostridia; order Oscillospirales; family Feifaniaceae; genus Galloscillospira. The sequence continues at coordinate 4,952 of CABRXB010000063.1, forward strand.
AGGAATACCCCGTCGAGCTGCTGTGCTACACCCATCAGCTTCCCATCGGCAAAAAGCAGTTTTACAAGGCGCGCCGTCTGTTTTGTCAAACGCTGCTCGAAGAGCTGCATCTGATGGCGGACGGCGCGGGGGAATCGCATCGCGCCTTTTGACGGTGCGGCGTGGCTTTGGCCCCCTTTGCCCTGAACTTTGCCCCCGCCAGGCCAGGCAGCTATTGCACACAGATTTGGCGGTCGCAACCTTCAGGTGATTTGAGTTTGCCGCCATGTATGCTTGCCGGCGGCGCGCCGTCCCTCGCTCCAAAGCGGCAAATCTTTTTTCTGTTTTGAAAAACGCCCTTTTACATTCTTGAATCGTACATATTCATGTGATAGACTATTATAACCAATGTTCACCCGTTTTTGAGAAAAGGAGTTTTTCATGGGAAGAAAAAAGATTTGCCGCGCTGTCAGCGTGGTGGCGCTGTCGACGCTCCTGCTGCTGCTTTGCGCCTGTGGCAAGACTGACCACAATGAGGACGGCAGCTCCAACCTCGGTCACTGGGGCCGGGCGTTGTCGGCGCTGTCCATGCAGACGCTGGGGGGCGATCCCGTCGTTTTTGGCGGCGGCCTGCCGGAAGACACGGTCAAGGCCGCGCTCGAAGTGCGCGGCGTCACGACCAGAGAGCAACTGCTTGAAACGCTGCAATTTCGCCTGCGCCACGGCGCTCGGGAGGACTATCATTTTGACGCCGACGTGCTGACCGCCTATTCCGAAGAGGAGCTGGAGGCGGCGCTCTCCGAGCTTGACGAGACGCAGCAGGCGCACTACCGCCGCGTGCTTGACGTGGCAAACCAGTGGGGAGAAGACGGCCTGCTCGCTGTCGACGCGGCAGAGGCGGCTCTGCTCGTTCAACTGGGCTACCGCGCCGAGTTGCTCACGCACGAGGAGGCGCAGGCGCTGGTCGAACCCGCCGCACAGCTCGTCAAAGACCGCTTTTCCAGTTGGGACGACCTGCTGCAAAATCTGCTCGACGGGCGTCGTGTGACCGACAAGCTCGACGAGGACAGCGAGGGACTTCAGGTCTTGACCGAACGCCTTGCCGCCCTGCGTGAAGACGACGATACCGGCGATCTTCTCTTTGACGACGCGCTTTTCTCGCAGGATATCACGCCCATTGAGGACGTGTCGGCAAACACGATTCTTTCAGACAATGATGCAACGTGAGAGCGAGTTGACCTGGCTAGAACGGTCTACGAGCTCCCCGGGGGAAAAAACAGAAAGGAGAGCACCGACGTGCTCTCCTTTCTGTTTTGCTGTAAACTGGGGCGACACAGCCCGGTTGCAGCCCGGATCTCATGTGCTCGCGCGCGGGCGATGCCGCCGCCCGCGCGCGAGCACATGGAAAAGCCGCCGCTTTGAGAGGGCTGCGCGCACCATCGCAGGGGCCTCAACGCCTGATTGTCCCATCACAAGATCTGCTCCAATCGCCGGCCCGCCTCTCTTCCCGGAGAGGCGAACGTCTCTTTTGCGCAGGGCGAACCGACACCAAGGGGTTTCGAGAGCACGCAACGCCATGTCGTCTTGCTAAAAGAGAGCCCGCCCGGTCAGCCATCGCCCATTTTCCGGGTGGTTCGGCCCGCCTCTTCGACGAAAAAGAGCGTCGCCTCACGTCAGTGGCGCAAGGCCCACGCCGACCAA
>CABRXB010000064.1 GCA_902474785.1 uncultured Eubacteriales bacterium
TATATCGAGTTTTGGAATCTGGTCTTCACCCAGTTCGACGGCGACGGCGCGGGCAACTACACGCCTCTAGAGCACCCCAACATCGACACCGGCATGGGCCTTGAGCGCATGGCCTGCATTATGCAGGACGTTGCCAACCTCTTTGAAGTCGACACGGTGATGGCCATCACCAAAAAGGTCTCGGAGATCGTGGGCGCAACCTATCGGGAGGACGAGCGCAGCGACGTGTCGCTGCGGGTTATCACGGATCACATCCGCTCCACCACCATGATGGTGGCCGACGGCGTCATGCCAAGCAATGAGGGCCGCGGCTATGTGCTGCGCCGCCTGCTGCGCCGTGCGGCGCGGCACGGCAAGCTGCTGGGGTATGACAAGCCATTCCTCTACCTGGTGGTCGACACCGTGGTGGAGTGTTCGGGCGAGGCCTATCCCAATCTCGTGGAAAAGAGAGACTTCATCAAGAAGATCATCAAGCTCGAGGAGGAGCGCTTCATCGAGACCATCGACGCGGGGCTTGACATTCTGACAGGGCTCATTGAAGAAAACCGCGCCGCCGGCGTGCTGCCGGGCGACGAGGCCTTCCGTTTGTACGACACCTTTGGATTTCCCATCGACCTCACCCGTGAGATTTTGGAAGAGCAGGGCATGACGGTGGACGAGCCCCGCTTTGAGGAGCTCATGGAGCAGCAGCGCCACCGTGCGCGCGAGGCGCGCGCCGCCATGGTCGACGCCGGCTGGGACGAGGGCGTGCTCGACACGCTGCCAAAAGATCTTGTCACCACCTTCATCGGCTACGACGAGCAGCAGTGCGAGGCCGTGGTGCGCGCGCTTGTGCTCGACGGGGCGCTGGTGGACACGCTGCAAGATGGCGACGAAAACGCCATTGTCATCACCGATCAGACCGTCTTTTACCCAGAGGGCGGCGGTCAGGTGGGCGACACCGGCCTCATCACCGGCGCGCATTTCTCAGCGCAGGTGCTGGGCACGCGCAAGCTGGCCGACGGCAAGATCCTGCACCTGGTCAGCGTCAACGAGGGCGTGCTCGATCGGGGAGACACCGTCACGCTGCGCATCGACCTTGCGCGGCGGATGGATACCACCCGCAACCACACCTCCACGCACCTGCTCAACATGGCGCTGCGCCGGGTGCTGGGCGATCACGTCACCCAGGCGGGATCGCTGGTGGAGCCTGGCAGAATCCGCTTTGACTTCACGCACTTTGAGGCCGTGACGCCGCAACAGCTTGCGGAGGTGGAGCGCATTGTCAACGAGGCGATCCTCTCGGGCACCGCCACCAACATCTCCAACATGCCGATTGACAAGGCCAAGGAGATGGGCGCCATTGCAGACTTTGGCGAGAAATATGGAGAGGTGGTGCGCGTGGTTGAAATCCCCGGGCTGACCACCGATCTGTGCGGCGGCTGCCATTTGAAAAACACGGCTGAGGCCGGCCTTTTCAAGATTCTCTCGGAGGGCGGCATCTCGGCCGGCGTGCGCCGCATTGAAGCCGTGACAGGGCATGGCCTGCTCCACCTGCTTGAGAGCAAAGAGGAGACCATCGCCGAGGCCGCCTCCATTCTCAAGGCCAAGCCGAGCGAGCTTGTCAACCGTGCGCGCAGCGTGATGAACGAGCATCGCGCAGCGCAGCAGACCATCGACCAGATGCGCAGCCAGCTTGCAGGAGCCACGCTCGAGGAGATCCTCTCCTCCGGGCAAACGGTGCGAGAGGTTCTGGTGCTGACCGCCATACTCAAGGGGCAGGGCATCGAGGAGATGCGCTCTTTGGGAGACCGCATCAAGAGTGAAAACGACCTCGCCTTTGTACTGCTGGCCGGGGACAAGGACGACAAGCTGACCTTTTTTGCCACCGCCACCAAGGGCGCCGTTGAGCGCGGCGTCCACTGCGGCAACATCATCCGCGAGGTCGCCGCCATGACCGGCGGCAAGGGCGGCGGCAAGCCCGACACGGCGCAGGCGGGCGGCAAGGACGCCTCGCTTGTCGAGGGCGCGCTCGCCCGTGCGCGCGAGCTGGTGTCGCAACAGCTTGGCTGATCGCCCCCGGAGGTTAAGACGCGCCCTTGTGCTGCCGGCGTTTGGCACGCGACCGCGTGCCGACGCATTAAAAAGGGGAGCCGCCATCAAAGCGGCCCCCTTTTTTGCGTTCATGCGACAAAAGTCGCATGAAACGCCGGCAGCGGGTGGCTGCGGTTTTGCGGGAGAGGACCATTTGAAATGAAGAAATGATCAGATACATTGCTGAAACGGCTGTGCGGCTTTCAAACGTGGGGAGCCAAAGCGGGCGCGAAAGGTGTCTGGCGCATGACGCTGCCGCGTCAAAGCCCGTTTGCGCAGGAAAAATGGCTGATTTTTCTTGCAACGTCTGCCCAATAAGAGTATAATAAACGCGTTGTAGTCCCATGATGAATGAGAAAGGATGGTCATGACCATGTCCGACTGTATCTTCTGCAAACTGGCAAACAAGGAGATCCCCACAGAGATGATTTACGAGGACAAGCTGGTGGCCTGTTTTGCCGACGCGAATCCGCAGGCGCCGGTGCACGTTTTGATTGTGCCAAAGTGCCACATCGAGAGTGCCGACGGGGTGAACGCCTCCAACAGCGAATCGGTTGCAGCGGTGTTCGAGGCCATTCCAGTCATCGCCAAAACGCTTGGCGTTCAGGACAATTACCGCATCGTCAACAACTGTGGGGAGGGTGTGGGCCAGTCGGTCAGGCATTTGCACTTTCACCTGCTCAGCGGCTCCCCCGTGTTCAAAGAACGCCTCTACTAAAAGCGGCGTCAAAAAACACAAAAAGAGGAGCGAATACAAATGCCGGATAAAGTTTACAGCAGCGATCCATACTACCGCATCAACATTGTGGGGTTGACGAGGGACTTGCCCGTCTGCAAGTTGAATGACGAGCTCTCCATCGCCGGCTTTGTCATCTTCGGCGATGTGGAGATGACGGTGCGCTGCGCAAAAGAGCTGCTCAATCGTGTGCCGCCGCACGACATTCTCATCACCGCCGAATCCAAGGGCATTCCGCTTGTCCACGAGATGGCGCGGCAAGAGGGGGCCGAGACCTATGTGGTGGCGCGCAAGGGGCCAAAACTGTATATGAAAAACCCCTTTTTTGTAGAGGTGCAATCGATCTCCACCGCCAAGGCGCAACGCCTCTACCTCGACGAGACCGAGGCCGCCAAACTGAAAGGGCGCCGCGTTCTCATCGTGGACGACGTGATCAGCACGGGGGAGTCGCTGCGCGCGGTGGAGCAACTCGTGGAGCAGGCGGGCGGCAGCATCGTCGGCAGAGCCTGCATTCTCGCCGAGGGCGATGCCGTCGGCAGGGGGGACATTGTCTATTTGGAGCAGTTGCCCCTGATATACCCGCCCAAATGACCCAAAAAGCAAGCGCGGATTCTGCCGCGTGAAAAGTGAGGATGGATTTACATTGTCGGAGCTCATGCCCAATGAGGGCAAGATGGATGTGATGGAGGTCGACGGCGTCGCCTATTTGCGCCTGCCCATCAAGACCCATGTTGTCACCGAAAAAGACCGCATCACCGATGTGGTCGAAACCTATGCAAAGCCCTATTTGAAAGAGGGGGATATCCTCTTTGTCAGTGAGAAGTCGGTCGCCTGCTCCCAAAAGCGCGCGATTCCCATGTCTGAGATCAAGCCAAGACCCCTGGCCAAATTTCTCACCAAGTTTGTCTATAAATCCCCCTATGGCATCGGGCTTGGCATTCCAGAGACCATGGAGATGGCGCTGCGCGAGTGCGGCACGCTTCGCATTTTGTTTGCAGCGGCATGTTCGGCCGTTGGCAAGCTGATCGGCAAGCGAGGCTGGTTTTACAAGGTGGCCGGCTACAAGGCCGAGTCCATCGACGGCCCCACGCCCTATACGCTGCCTCCCTACAACACCTATGTGGTGCTCGGACCTGAAAACCCCGACAAAGTGGCGGCCGAAATCAAGGAGCGCGTGGGGGGCAGCGCCGCCGTTGTCGACATCAACGACCTGCAGGGCAAGGTGCTTGGCGCCTCCGATCCCTCTGTCGACAGAGCTCTGATCCCCCGCATTTTAAAGGACAATCCGCTCGGACAGTCTGGACAGCAGACGCCGATTGGAATCATCCGTCGCGTGGAACCTGCCGCAAAGTAGAAATAAATTCCCATATCCAGTAAAAAAGGAGCGTGCTGATTGTGACACGACCCCTGTGCACCGGATTGACAGTTTATTTGCTGGTTTTGCTGACCGGCGCGCTCTTCGGCGTCATGACCGCCGCCTGTGTGGCGGTGGGCATGGCGCTCCTTTTTGTCCTGTTTAAAACAGCAAAAGTAGCGCACCGGGTTCTGTGCGTGTTGCTGATTGCGCTGGCCCTTTTTACGGTGGGCTGGCATCAAATCAGAGGCATCGCCCCCGCGCAGGCGCTGGACGGCGCCTTTGCGCAGGTGGTCGGCAAGGTGGTCTCGGTCTCAGGAGACGAGGAATCCTATCAAACGGTCATTGTCAAAATACATAGCGTCAAGGCGGAGGGTGTGACCACGCACCCCAAAACCAAGCTTTCGATGCGCCTCTCGCCGGACGACCGGGTTAAGGCTGGCAATCTGGTTTCCTTGGAGGCAACGCTCTCCTTTTCGCCCGAGGCGGCAAACGAGCCGTGGCTTGCCCGCTACTATCGCAGCAACAACATCCTGCTGACGGCGCGAAAGATCGAAGTTCTGGCTGAAATGCCGGGCGTCAAGCCCCTGGAGGCCTTTTGTTCCACATGGAGAGAGTCGTTGAGCCGGCGTATGGAAACTCCGCTGGCGCGCGCTCTGCTCTTTGGAGACAGAGACGGCCTGACAAGACAGCAGCAGGAGGTCTTTCAAAAGACCGGCATGACCCACATGCTGACCTTTTCCGGCACCCATTTTGCTGCCATTGCTGCGGCTGTCACGATGCTGCTCGGGCTGTTTGGCCTGCATCGGCGCCAGACGGCCGCGGCTTTGCTAGGCCTGACTTTTTTGATCATGGCCTTTATGGGCTTCGCCCCGTCGGTCAGCCGGGCCGGCATCATGTTGATGCTGTCCTATGGCGGGATGCTGCTCTTTCGACAGGCCGACGGATACACTTCCTTGTTTGTGGCGGGGTTTTTGCTGTGCTTTACAAGGCCGTACGTCGTTGAATCCACGGGATTTTTGCTCACCTTTGTCTCGGTGCTCGGCATTTTGCTGCTGACAAAGCCGCTCACAGAACTTTTCTCATCGCTGCTGCCCCTGCCGGACAGCCGCGTTTGGCTGGGAGTGTGCTCTCTGATATCGGTCACCCTGGCGGCCTCCATCTCCACAGCGCCCGTTTTGCTGGCCACCTTCGGCGAGTTTTCCACCCTGGCCGTGCCAGCCAATCTGCTCACCTATTTTCCCATGATGGCGCTCATGCTGCTCGGGATTCTCTCCCTGTTGCTTCCTGTGCCCCTGATCACCGCTGTCATGGAGCTGCTTGAACATTTCAACTTTTCCGCGCTGGAATGGCTCTGTGCGTTTCGGGGCGGGATGGTCTATGCAGATTCCGTTGCGGTTCTTGTCACCTATGTTGGGATTTTGGCCCTGATCGCCGTCTGCTTTTTCCATCGAAAGGAAGAACGTCAGCATCGCCGCTTTGCCCTGCTTTGCGCCGTCGTTTTGGTGGTGTGCGCGCTGGGCACGGCGCCAAAGACAAATCAGGCGCTCACCATCACCATGATCGACATGGGGCAGGGAATGTCGATTCTGGTTCAGGATGGCGGCTCCAATATCTTGATCGACTGTGGAAGCACCTCTGTAAACGATGCGGACGATCGCATTATACAGGCGTTGAATGTGCGCAATGTCTATGAGCTGGACGCCATTGTTATCACCCATATGCACAGGGATCACATGTCGGCCTTCGCCCCGCTTTTGCAGCGAATGCCGGTGAAGAAAGCGATTGTCAGCGGTAAAAACGAGGATTTTGAAAACGGCATCGAGGGGATGATAGCCGCATCGGAGAAGTCGCTCACCGTCAAAGTGGTTCAACAGGCGATGACGTTTGCCTTCGGCGACAGCGTGATGACGGTCAGTCTTTCTCCCTATGGGGAAAAGTATGCGATTGCAACGACGGAAATCGGCGAGAACAACAGGTCGATGCTCGTTCGCATTGATCGGGGGCAAAGCAGTCTGCTGATAACGGGCGACATGGAACGGCTGGAAGAAGAGGTGCTGCTCTCCAAACAGGCCACGGCCGCACTGCTGCACGAAGTGGATGTCATTCAAGTGGCGCATCACGGATCCAACACCTCGAGCACGCCCGCCTTTTTGCTACAGACGCTGCCGGCCATTGCGCTGATCTCGGTGGGGGAAAACGACTATGGGCATCCGTCGGAGGATGTTCTTGAGCGCCTGGAGGCCCTTGATGCGCATATCTACTCCACGAAAGAAAACGGCACCATCGAGCTCTCCACCACGGGAGACGGGGTGTTCACCGTTCACACCATGAGAGAGGGGACGCCATGAGAAAAGAAGATGCTGTCGCCGCGCTTCGCGCCGACTTGAAGGCGGGCCGCCTGCGCCCCTCTTATCTGTTTTACGGCGAGGAAGAGTATCTCAAGCGACACTATGTGAGGGA